>JAVCCD010000119.1 GCA_030765665.1 Candidatus Tenebribacter mawsonii
CTAAATTTGATGATTGTCAGTACTTAGTTAAAGATGCGTTTTCTGATAGCGAATTAGATTATTTGAATCTGTCATCAGCAAACTCAATAAATATTGGAAGATTAATACCACAGATCGTTTATTATTTTTATTCATTTGCACACCTTAGAAAAAGTGAAGACGAAGAAGTTATTTTCTCTGTACCATCAGGGAACTTTGGTGATATGATGGGTGGAATGTTTGCTAAGAAGATGGGTCTTCCAATAAAGAAGTTTATAATTGCAACAAATGAAAATGATGAATTTCCAAAATTTATTAATACAGGAAACTATGACAAAATTGAACCATCAAAAAATTGTCTTTCCAGTGCAATGAATGTTGGACATCCAAGCAACATATCACGCTTAATAGCACTTTATGATGGTGTTATGGATGAGACTGGCAAGATCAGTAAAACACCGAATATGACAAAATTACGAAACGATGTATACTCAACAAGTATTACGGATAAAGAAACAAGAGATATGATAGCTAAAGCGTATGAACAGCACAATTTATTATTAGAGCCACACGGTTCTGTTGGTTGGGCTGGTCTGCAAAGATTTTTACAGGAATATCCAGAATTTGATGAAAAAGATCAATTATGCATTTCACTTGAAACAGCTCATCCGGCAAAATTTCCGGAGCAGATAATAGATATTTTAGATATTGATCCAAAACTTCCGGTTAGTCTGGAGGGGTTGGAAGATAAAGTAGAATCATATGATAAAGTGTTGAACAACTATGAGGAATTCAAAAAATATTTGATTAAGAATTATTAATTGTTAGGAGGGGAAATGCAATTACATCAGAAATTTGTTGAAACTGCAAAGAAGTTTGGTAAAAAAATTGCTGTTCATGATATTGCTACAGACAAAGACGTGCCATATGAAAGAATGTTGATTATTTCATTGATTTTTGCAAAAAAATTCAAGAAGATCAATAGTAAATATGTTGGAGTTATGGTACCAACTTCAGCTGGATGCATGCTTACGAGCATAGGTTTATTAATGGCTGGGAAAATTCCAGTGATGATCAATTATGGTACTGGAGCTATTGAAAACTCAATTTATGCTCAAGAAAAATGTAGTTTTGAAACAATTATCACAAGTAAGAAATTACTAGAAAAACTTAAACTTGATCCGATAGATGGCATGATATTTTTGGAAGATATTGCAGCTTCGATCAAGCTTTTTGATAAACTTCCAGCTCTTTTTAAATCAAAAGGTTCTGCAAAGAAGATTATAAAATCTGTACATCATGGTGATATGGATGAAACAGCGGTTATTCTTTTTACAAGTGGTAGTGAGAAAGAACCCAAGGCAGTACAATTAACTCATAAGAATATTATGCACAATGTAAAAGGAATTCCGGAAATCATGGATTTAGATTCGGAAGACATTTTCATAGCTAATCTACCATTATTCCATGTATTTGGGATAACTGCTAACTTTTGGTTACCTATAATATTAGGATGCAACATTGTAGCTTATCCCAATCCACTTGATTATAAAATTATCTGTGGGCTGATTAAAAAATATAAAGTTACATTGATGGCCGGAACACCAAGTTTTTATTACGGATATTTAAAGAAATCTGCAAAGGGAGATTTTGATTCTATGAAAATTGCTATTTCAGGAGCAGATACATTAACGAATCAGATCTACGATGGTTTCTTGAAGAAGCATGATCTACAAATTTTAAATGCTTATGGAACCACAGAAACAAGCCCCGCTATATCTATTAATACTCCTTCTTTAAATAAAGCGGGAAGCATAGGCAAACCGATTCCTAATGTGCAGGTAAAAATTCTGCATATTGATACAGATGAGGAATTACCAGCTAACACTGTTGGTAAGATCCTGGTGAAGGGTGATATGGTTATGAAGGGGTATCTTGGCGATTTGGAAGAGACTTCGCTTCGAATCCGTAAAAGCTGGTATGATACAGGAGATATGGGATTGGTTGATGAAGATGGTTATCTCTGGCATAAGGGTCGCTTGAAGAGATTTGTGAAAGTTGGTGGAGAGATGATCTCGCTGGTAAAAGTGGAAGAAGTATTAAATAAATATCTTCCTGATGAAGTGATCTGTTGTGTTGTTGATGTTCCAAATCCTACAAAAGGGGCTGACGTGGTTGCAGCCATTACCACAGGTGAGATAGACACTAAAAAAATTCTGAAAGAAATGGCAAAAGATCTACCTGCAATTGCTCTACCAAGAGAATTCCATATATTTGAGAATATTCCGATGATGAGTAGTGGTAAAGTGAATTTTCGTGAAGTTGAAAGACTTTGTAGAGAGATACATAAAGAAAAAAATAGAAATAAGAAGTATAGAGATAAGATTTAATTAGATTTAGAAAGAATTTGATTTTAGAGTGTTAATCACAAAATGAGGAATTGAAATGAAATACATAATTATTCTAGGTGATGGGATGGCAGATCATCCAATTAAAAAGTTAGGAAACAGAACACCACTACAAGCTGCTAATATTCCTAATATTGATAAATTAGCGAAGATGGGTAGATGCGGTCTCTTCCAATCTGTTCCACTTGATATGCCACCGGGAAGTGAAGTTGCAAACTTGGCTGTTCTGGGTTATGATGTCCACAAAGTTTATGAGGGAAGAGGTGTATTGGAAGGTGCCAGTATGGGAGTTGAGATCAAAGAAGGTGACCTTGCCATGCGCTGTAATCTTATTTGTATTGAAGATGAAAAAATAAAAAACCATTCTTCCGGACATATCAGTACTGAGGAATCGCATATTCTTATTGATTTTCTGAATGAAAAGTTAGCTAACGAAATCATCGAATTCCACAAAGGGATAAGTTTCCGACATTTACTGGTTATAAAAGGTGGTAATAACGATCTTATGTTTACTCCACCTCATGATGTTCCTGGAACTCGCTTTAAAGATGTCATGATCAAGCCAACCAGCAGTAATGGGAATGAGACTTGTAATCTATTGAACGATCTAATTTTGAAGTCGCAAGAATTATTGAAAGATCATCCTGTAAACTTGAAGCGGGTTGCAGAAGGGAAAGATCCAGCCAATTCTGTCTGGTTCTGGTCATCTGGCTATAAGCCATCTATGAGAACGCTAAATGATAAATATGGAATTTCCGGAGCTGTGATCTCAGCGGTAGATATTATCAAAGGTCTTGGTGTTTATGCAGGGATGGATGTGATAGAAGTGGAAGGAGCTACAGGACTCACTGATACAAATTATGAAGGTAAAGCACAAGCAGCCGTAGAGGCAATTAAAACTCACGATCTGGTTTACCTGCATGTGGAAGCTACCGATGAGGCAGGACATGCAGGAGATGTGGATCTTAAAATTAAAGCTTTGGAATACCTTGATGCCAGAGTAGTTAAATATGTGTATGAAGCAACTTCCAATATGGAAGAAGATGTTACAATAGCAGTTTTACCCGATCATGCAACACCATGTGAAATTCGCACTCACACTCATGATGCAATACCATTTATTATCTACAATCCCAATTATGAAGCGGATGATATTATTGAATATGATGAAGAAAGCTGTAAAAATGGTGGATTTGGTATGATAGAGGAAGATGAGTTTATAACAACGTTATTAGAAAAATAAATGTCATACGATGAAGGTTTACACGAAAAAATTGAAAATAAAAAGTTATCAAATAAATATAGCAAAATTAGATGTAACAATAGCCACAACATTCATATTGAGAGAAGACTATAAACTTGAACCACTAGATGTGGTATAAATTGGAGGAGAAAATGAAAATTGTAATGATAATTTTATATTCTCTTTTTGTTTTGAACTTATCAGCTACAGTAATAAATATCCCAGC
>JAVCCD010000007.1 GCA_030765665.1 Candidatus Tenebribacter mawsonii
TACCCAAAAATACCCAATTTAACGGATGATTATCAATGTCAAACCAATCCGGGTCTATCTCCAGACAATAATCTATCATTTCCTGTTTTGCATTCTGATTTCCATTATGCTGAAATGTGTAAGTCTTCTCATTCCACTCAAATCTGTAAGGATGTTGTCCGGCAGCGTCTTGTGAAGTCCAACCTCGATCTCTATCATGCCCCAACACAATTACAGCATCATAATTGATCATAGTACTCGTTATTCTTTCTTGAGCAATATCGAGAGGTTCCGGTTCGGGATAAACATCAGATGAGAAGAGTAATGCAAGTTCATCTTCAACATAATCATCATTGTATACAACTTGAAAGAAACCAGTATCTGGTGTACTCTCTGCACCTTTTATGCCTATTGAAGCAGAATCAGAGTCTCCTATAACAGATTGATATTGAAATTTTATATTCCCATTACTAAATAGAATTATTTGAAAATCATAAGTACCATTTTGATTACCTGGATAATGAATAACTTCATTAAACCATATTACTATTCTATTCTCGTTTGAGTGGTAATAGACTTCTCCAGCTTGTAAAGGATCCAAATCATCCCAGAAACCAAAAATTGCAGGTCCAGGTACATTATCATCGTAAATATCTAAATTTTCCCATGCTGTATAATCGCTTTCAAAACCTATCCAGCCATTCGGATTAATTATGAATTCATTGTAAGTTTCACCATAAAAATCAAAATCAAATCCAATATCGAAAGGACCTGAGGCCACATCATTGTGAGTGAAAGTAACGGAAGTTCCTATACCAGATATATCAATCCAATCATAATCAGGGCCAGATGGATGATTGCTGTCATTATAATAGTTATTATAAGCATCCGGTCCATGACATTGATACCATGAACTGTTATATTGCCCTATTAAAAAAAATGCCTGATTATCAGGATGTAAAGGTTCTTCATAATTGTAGTAAATTGTGTTTAAATTATTTTTGTAATATATAACTCCGTAACCGTCTTCCTGTGCAGAAGCTCGAGATTGAGTAGCTTGAAATTGAAAGAAAAAGTCTGCTTCGTTTTCGAATTCAGGGTCAGAGGTTTGATGACCATTTTTTGCGAGCATTGCCATCATATCACAATTTGCATAACTTAAGCTGATAACTAACATAAACAGACATGTAAAAATTAGTACTTTCATCTTATCCTCCTATAAAAGGCTTATTCCCTTTTGTTTTCTCAAAATTTTTATGCAAGTTTTTTTTAAAAAGGGAATGATTAACGATTTTAAATCAGTAATAAATACTGACTGACTAATTAACGAAGCAGAGTTTTAATTTTAATAAATCGGGATATTGGGATTAATCAACATGGAGCGAAGCGGAATGTTGATTAATGTTGGGCTGCTGCCACGCTCTTCTATATATTCTTCTTGCTGGCGTGGAGCTGTGTGTTAGATACAATTCTAAAATTTGTCCACATCAATTAAGAACACATTATCAGTTTTCTTTTCATATTGAATAAGTTCACTACTAAACCCAGATTTAGAGAATAGAATAAAATGCTCATTTCTGGTTTTTGATCCCCAATTAACACTTTTGCTTTTAATTTTTAACTCGTTTAAAACACTCATTCCAACGTGCTTCTTTGACCACTTGCATTCTCCGAAAATTATATTATTGCCACCAATACCAACAACATCAATTTCATTGTCTTTGTCCCACCACCTTCCACATTTTTCAATTGCAAACTGGAATTTGAATTTAAACATAAATTGCCTTGAGAGAGATTCAAAAACATTAGCGACAAGATATTTTAAATCACTTTTAATTTTTTCTTCTACATAACCTGAGTCATCAATTTCCAGATAACTTTGATAGGGAAAAACAAAGCAAAACCAGAATCTTAAGAAATTATCTCTTATGAAATACAGACCTTTTTTGCTTTTAGAAGGATTAGATTCAGTTATGGGGACTTGCTTTTCAATAATATCTAAATCTATCAATTTCTTTAGAAAAGATGTTATACTACTCGCTTGAACTCCTAATCTGCTGGTTATATTATTTAATTTATGATTGCCTGCTGCAATAACTGACAGGATTGAAAAATATGTCGAGACATCATTTACTTCTTCACGTAATAAGAATCTTGGTTCTAAATACAAAAATTTGTTCTTATTAAGAATTTCAGCCTTAATCGATTTATATAGATTTTTATTTTGATTAAATAATTCGATGTATTTTGGAATCCCGCCAGTAACACTGAAATGCTCTATCAATTCGATATTGCTCAATCCTTTATAAAACTCATTATAATATGAAAATTCTATTTCTTGAAGTTTGATTTGAGCTGTTCGTCTTCCATAAAGTGGACTGCTGTAAGCTAAAGTTTCACTATACATCATACTGATTAGTGAACCACATAGAATTATCATTATGTTTTTGTTTTTTAGTTTAGTATCAAAAATTCTCTGAAATATTGATGAAAAATGTTTATTAGAATTAACTAGTGATTGAAACTCATCTATTGCAAGAATAAATCTTTCTTCAGTATCTAATTTCTCACTCAAATAATCAAAAATCAAATCCCAAGATTCAATTGTAACTTCTTTTAATAGTTTATCATCAAATACATCTGCTAATTGATTTTGAAACCTTCTGATTTGCCCTTTTTCATTTTGAGTATCAGCAAAAAAGTATAAAGATTTTTTCTCTTTTAAAAAACGATTGATTAAAGTTGTTTTGCCAGTTCTTCGTCTTCCATATATTACTACAAATGATGAACTTTCTCTTTTGAATTCAGATTCTAAAATTTCTAACTCTTTTTCTCTGTTAATAAATAACATCGGACACCCCTTATAATAATCAAAATTATTATAATTACAATTATTAAAACTTCTTCTTTTTGTCAAATTGTATCTAATGTTCGAGCACGCTGCCACGTCAGATTTGCTTGAGTTTGGTATTTGAGCTTGCTCATAATGCTAAGCTCAAGTTAATCTGATAAAAGACTTGCAAATCAAAGTCAATGGTTGCCAATTTGCAAGTAAACGTGGACGCAATGTTAAACGACCTTTCGCTTTGATACGGTTGCAAGTCTTTTTTTTAGTGGCACGCCAAACATTAATCAACATGGAGCGAAGCGGAATGTTGATTAATGTTTGGCGTGTGCGGTGCTCTTTCATATTTTCTTTCAATCTGAGCACTGACACTTTTGTTAGCAGAATTTTCTGAATCATACTTATGAAACGTACTCAAATTTAACACCGACACCTGACAAAATTAAGTTACCTTGTTTGTTTATTATTATTTCTGTATCTGATGAATGAATATCATTAATAGAATAACGATTACTAATAAAATGAATTTTCTGATTTGATGATGAAAGTAATGGATTGTTTATTTTGCAATTTTCATCATATCTGCCAGCAATTAAAATATCAGTTAATTTAAGAATTTTATTTGATGTTTTATCGTTTTTCAATTCATCAAGATTAAAGCCCGAAAAGATCAGAATTGAAAAATTAGTTTCTTTCTTAATTAATGTTACTAAATCTAAAAGTGCTTTTGATTGTAAAAAAGGCTCACCACCTGAAATTGATACACCTTCAATTCCTTTAACTGAAATAATCATTTGAAAAATTTCTTCAATTTGACGAAGCGAACCAGAATTAAAAGAATGGGTAGCGTAAAGATAACTGTGGCTAATTCTCATATTTTTCATGATAACCCGTAAACCAGATGTTCATAAAATCAGCAAGGTTTTTCTCTGATTTGAAACCATCCAGATTCTTTAACTTTCGATTTAA
>JAVCCD010000351.1 GCA_030765665.1 Candidatus Tenebribacter mawsonii
TACTATTTCTTACGCTTAGCGAAAATAGGAGAAGATAAACCTTTAGCTCCAATAAGGGACGTATTTAGCATTTTTTCTTGCTTCGGCAATTCCAGATTTTTTAATAAGTTTTGCATCAACCGTTCCGTTAATTACGCGCGTAGCTTGCGCTCCATTTAAGTCTTTAATGCCAAATCGTTTTCTTAATGTTTTATTTGTCATAGGTTGGCGTGTTACATATTGTGAACACGCATGCCAATAACATGCACGAATACGCTCCTCTTTGTCCATATCAGAAAAATCTTTATGCGAAAAAAGAACAGCTATAGTATAGTTGTCTTTTTCTTCAAATAATGGTGCAGGTAATTGATAGAATGCGGTTTCAAAAATAACTTTATCTATGCCACTACCGCGTTCTTCGCAAATTCCTATTCTACGCATAAAGGAAGCTAATGCTTCGTTACGAGATTGTGGAGGAGAATCAAGGAATCTATTCGTTTCAACTAATGGTTTACCTGGGTTTGTTATTTCTATACGGTCAGAAAATATTTCTATTAATGGAGCAGAGCCTATCATATATAGATCTTGATGAATTAGTGCGTTCGCTACTAACTCTCTTATGGCAATGTCTGGGAACATTGGCATATCTTTTCGCAAGGCGCTACCAATAACTTCATTTGATGGAATAACAGTCTTAATAAAGTTAATTATATTCTCAAAAGAACAAGCATAACCCTTGTTTATTACTTGTTCTCGAATGGTATCGATTTTATTTATTCCTTTATATTGAATAATTCTAATCGCTTTTCGTTTTATGGAAGGAAACAGAGAAAAATCGTTAGCGAGTAATATAGCGCCTAAATTTGTTATGTCCCATTTAGCATTTTCGTTTTTTAAGATTAAAGCATCTAAAGCTAAAGATTCGATGATGCCATCTCTTGTGCTAGGTAAAGGGCTGTTAAGCAAGGAAAAATACGAAGGATAATCAATTAAAGAAACAATATCTTCCTCGCTAATGTCATTCTTGGCAATACCTTTCTCAAAGGGGGTTTTGTCAAAGACTCTCCAAAGATTTCTTTCCTTCTCAGGATAGTCTTTAAGTTTCTTTTTATATGATCCAACACGCAAATACTCAATATTTTTAAATTGAACAGGATGTCTAAAGGCAGCACTAATTTCAAGCAAAACTATATTTTTATTATCAATTGCAAGATTTATAAAAGAAAAATCAATTTTTGGAGATAAAAGATGTAACAACCAGCTTTCTAATTCTTCTCCGCCTACTTTTTCTTTTTTGTAATTAAAGGTTGTGCCAGCTATTTCATGAGTATCGTTATCTATTCCCCAAATTATATATGCCTTTGTTTTACCTATCAGAGCGGAGGAGTTTGCAAGGGCAGAAATATATTCTCCAATATCGTTAGCAATTGCAGCATTGCTTTTAAACTCTAACCATTCAGTCTCAGCAGATAGTTTGCAAAATTCTTTAACAAGGCTACAATAATATTCGTTTGGTTTAAAAGGATTAGTTGTGGTCATCTTTTTTTACTCCAACATACATCATTGAACCGTTACCCTTCTTTTGATAAGGATAACAGATAATTATGTGAGTCGCAATTTGCGATCTTAAATCTTTCCTATCATTCTGAGGTAGGAATTGTAGTTTCGCTTCATGTGGTATTATTATTCGTATTTGTCTTGGCATGCAATTATGGTATCAGGCAGGTGATTATATGTCAAAATAAAAGGGAGTTGACCTCTTTTGTTATAAATATTATTCTTTTATTAATTTATGCAAATCGTCAAAATTACGAACCACGCCATCAAATGGCACGATAGGTATATTTAAAATTATTGCTTCTGATATTAATGATAAATCAATGGAATTTCGATACCAACATTCACTATAAGGAATATACATTTCATTGGATTCCACTTCTTTTTTTGCTGTTTCCCATGAGATAAGACTATGATACGCTGCCTTATCTAATACTAGAAAAACTGGATTTACACCTTCACTAAAGGGATTTAAAAAATAATACTTCAATAAAGTGTCCGCTAATTCTTTATCTTTTATGTTTCTTAAATCAAAAAGACAAATATAACCTCTTTTTCTTCCATAACTATTCTCTGACATTGTATAGCTATATTTATATAATTTGTCTTTGTTATTTTTAATAATATTATCTTTTTTTATTGATTCGTAATTTTCCGCATTAGTAACATGAAATACCTTTCCCTGAAGGGTAGGTAATATATTCTCCTTTAATTCATTTGAATAGTATTCTTTATTTATTATTTTCATTTTTGTAACATATATCATTGTACCGTTTTATTTTGATAAGGATAGCAGGTGATTATATGTCAAAATAAAAGGTAGTTGACCCCTTTATGATTCTTTATACTAATTATGTTATAATCTCATTCCTTCTTTTTATTTAATTGTGCAATCTTTTTAAGCAATACATCAATATTCCCGAATTGGTTATTACCAATCATAATTACTTCAACATCGCCATTCTCTGTAACAATTTTTACTAAATTGCATGTCACTTGAATATCTTCCAATGAAACATATAATAACGACCCAACTTTTCTTACTTTTACATCAGGGTGCCCCAGCAATTCACCAAAAGTAATTCCTGTAGTAGTTGGACCAACCTGCGTTTGATACAGTATTGGATAATCACGCATTTTATTTAAGTTTTCTTTACTCAAAGAACTAAAACTGGCAAGAACGATCAACCCCAAGATCACAACAACGATAATCCCAAGAACAATTCTGATTTTTGATTTCTTTTTTTCAACTCGGGTATATTTAACACCGTCTTGGACGATAGTATTAGGTTGCGTTTCTTTATATTCAACGCCATCTTTAACTATGCCTTTTCCTTTGCATTTCTCAATTAATTTCTTTCTGTTTATTAAATACAACGGAAATGCAACAATCCAAAGTAATAGTGTTACGCAAAACCAGCCTCCTGCCGATATATTAAGAATAGATTTTTCGCCTTGAATTTCGTGAATATTATTACGTTTAGCATCCCAAAAAACGAATATGGCACTTAAAATAAGGATTACCCACTGCATAACTAACCACTGCATAACGCATCTCCTTTCTTTCTAAGGGAAATTTTCCCGATCTTCGCTTCGGAAACATCGTCGATAACATATATCATTGAACCGCTACACTCATTTTTTTACGATAGCAGACAATTGTGTAAAACATCAAGAAATATATTCAAAAAACGAGCTTGAGTTACATGATGAGCTTCATGTGGTATGATTCTTCGTACTTGTCTTGGCATGCAATTATGGTATCAGGCAGGTGATTATATGTCAAAATAAAAGGGAGTTGACCTCTTTATTTTTTACGTGTGTCTGAGCAAAACGAAGACATCTCGTTGAACCCATGGTTCTATATGCTATTTTTCTCTAATTAATTTAGGTATGTCATTATTATTAATTTCTTCTTGAGAAAATAATCCATCAGCAATTTTATATCCAGAGTAACCAATGGAAAAATCAGAATTTCTAAATTGTTGCTTAAGTGATTTATTTGATGTTTGAAGGTGCATTAGAAACTGAGTTTGAATCGTGACTTTGGACTTAAAGTGTAATTTATTAGCAGCCACATATTCATTAGCGGCTTCTTGAAATCCGTCTAGTGTCACAACCTTTTGGTTATCGTCAGGTTTAACTATCGCCATGTGAAAAGAATTGTGGTCTAGAAAGCCTTTATTATGGTGAAGTAAAAAATTCTTTACTATAGGTAATTTATCGCAAGCAATTTTTTTGTCCCACGCGTCACTCAAAAGTTTATCCCTTATTTCATTAGATAATAATTCACCCGAGAACTTCACCACTTTTATACCCTTAGAGGATGTGTAGCTTTTCCATGTGGAATTTAATGTAAATGCCTCATAGGCGAGAGCTATGGGAAGGTAGGGCGCATTTGGAAATGGACTATTTTTAATCATTTCAGTATCAGAAAGCAATGAAATTATTGAATTGTTTTCTTTGGGGATTATTTGTTCTCTATTCACCCAAGACCACAAAGAGACATAGATTAGTATGCTAATAGCAATTATTTTATATGTCGTATTTTTCATTTGGATTTCCTTTTTTTACTTATAGAACGTCAGAGTTCAGCGGTGGCGGTTAGCCGTCCGCTGAAATGATTTGTTATCAAATTACTTCCCAATATGTATTTACACCCGAAATACCATGAATATTTTCAGAATAAAAATTATTTCCAAGTTGTCTTGTATTAGGCAAATTATCAATTATTTGTGAAATTTTCCCGTGCATTTGTGCGGTTGTTTGATTTGGACCTGCAAAATGAATATATACATCGGAATAATGTTTTATTAGTTGTGATATTACAAAATGAGCATCAAATACATATCCTACGGGAATCTGTCCTATTATTTGGCTTACTGCATTATTCATAAGATTTTCTCCTTTCTTGATAACATAGATCATTAAACCGTTACACTTATTTTGTTACGATAGCAGACAGTTATATGAAATGTCAAGAAACTGCATTCAAAAAACGAGCTTGAATATTCTTTAAGTCATATAAGATATTGTTTAAAATCATCACCGTCTTCAAATATCTCCTGACGATAATTTCCACGTTGAGTTACATGATGAGCTTCATATGGTATGATTATTCGTACTTGTCTTGACATGCAATTATGGTATCAGGCAGGTGGTTATATGTTAAAATAAAAGGGAGTTGACCCCTTTATAAATTTTACCCGTCATTCAGGAAATTCGTAGGAACAGTGCTTGCAAACTTTTGCTTCAGGCAATATCTTCTCTGCGCATTTGGGGCAAGTTTTCATTATGCCTCTGATTTCCTCATCAAGTTTTATGTTGTAGCGATTGGCAGCAAGAAATCCATCAATTATTAAAATTGGATATATGACAAAAGCTCCGAAGCCTATAGTTACGATAAGTATTCCAATTGCAACCGGAAACACTATAACTCCTAACAATATCTTACCACAGTATATATAGCCAAATCCTGGAAAGATGAGGTTTAAGCCTACGGCAGCCCACCCATTTTTTCTCTTTTTCTCCAAAGAATCAATTTCCATCCACGTTTTTTTCGCCTCTACTTTCATACGCCATGCTCCTATACTTTTCACTTTCACACCTCCTCCAACTGCTTTAATTAAATTCAGGATTTCTAGCAAATCCTCTCGTTACTTTTTGCAACTATACTACTACAGTATGTTAGTCAAATTTATTTTTTCTGCCAGCAAGTACACTCATTCGCATTACCATGTATATTCTCTGACCAAGACTTATTTGGAAATCTTTGAATTAAGGAGCCTTCATTCTTTGCGATTTCTAGACCTATCTTTCCATGAACCGTCAGCGTTTTATTGCTAGAAGCATTAATAGAACTTGCAAAATCAAGATAGGCATCAGAATAAAATTTTATCAGTTGAGCAATCACGAAATGGCTATCAAAAACATA
>JAVCCD010000251.1 GCA_030765665.1 Candidatus Tenebribacter mawsonii
CATCTCCTTTATTTATACCTGCTAACCTCTTGGATTAGATTCTCCTAAACGCTCAGCACCTCAGCTCTTTACCAAAGCACCTTTAGGTGGTTTAAAGCCATCACCTGTACAACGGCTTTGGTGGGTCGTCAGCATTTCGGCTGATTCCACCATCTTATTTACAGCATGCAATAGCTACTTATTGCCGACTATTGCTTCTCGGCACACTATGCTGCGTACCGCTTTGATATTTCTAATTTTTCTGTTTACAAATATGCTTAATTAATACGCATAAACTTCATATATACAACCAATTGCGGTATGCAGTATGAGCGCGTGTTATATGCCGGTTATTCTATTATCAATTTTTTAGTCGAACTCTTTTTGTCAGTACTAATTTTACATAAATACATTCCGCTCTTCAAATTATTTAAGTCCAATTCTATATTTTCAATTCCAGATTCAATCTCCTTTTCCAAAATCTTTTTGCCTTCTAAACTTAGGAGTTCTATAATCCCGTTTTCCGTTTTAAATTCGGAGCATTGTATTTGAATTTTATTTTTTGCAGGGTTGGGGAAAATCTCAAATTGTAATGTTTCTACAATTACATTACTTGTGCCGGAAAGTTCGGCGTATTTGAGCAGGGTTTTACCAGTGCCAACTACATAGCCATTGGTTGGGGATGTGAAATGGACTCCTGCGAGTGATTCAGTTGTAAGTCCTGCCCCTTCAATAGTCCAGTTTATTCCTCCGTCAGTTGTGTGGAGAATTATCCCACCACTCCCGACTGCAAATCCTTCATTCGCGTTTAAAAAGAAAACATCAAATAATGTACGAGTTTGAGAATCAGGGTTTGTCTGTTCAAACCAGTTCTTTCCATCCTCTGTATGAGCAATAATACCACCATCACCTACAATCCAACCATTAATTGAATTAACCATGTAAATGGCATTGTAACCACCTGATGGATAATCCTGGTCTGCAGCAGTCCAATTTCCATTTATAAAATGCCGTAATATACTTCCCCCGCACACCCAGCCTTCCTGGCTGTTGATGGGGAAACTTATGGCAGCAAATGAATCCGGGACTCCGCTTGTCATTTTAGTAACACCGCTACTGTCAATAGAATGAATATTTCCATTAATTCCACAGCAATAACCTGTATCACCCATAGGAGGAAATGAAATATCGGTAAGGGTTGACGCTGTTGTTCCATAAAAATCCCAGTTATCTCCTCCATCAATTGTTTTATATATAAACCCACTTGACCCACCGGCATAACCTTCGTTCTCGTTTAGCATATGTATGGCATTACAATGATATTGGGTGGTTTGTACTTCAAAAGTTTCTCCACCATCGGTGGTGTGGTAAATTTCCGCATAATTTACACAGGTAATCCAGCCTTCGTTATCCGAAACAAAATAAACATCAGGCATGCGTGGTGGGTCTTGTCCTGTTTGTGGGATGTTGGCACTAATATCTGTCCAGCCGTAGTTTTGTCCGTGAACGGCACTTGCTACGCTGAAAACAGTCAGTAAAATG
This sequence comes from Candidatus Tenebribacter mawsonii, assembly GCA_030765665.1. Classification (GTDB taxonomy): domain Bacteria; phylum Cloacimonadota; class Cloacimonadia; order Cloacimonadales; family TCS61; genus Tenebribacter; species Tenebribacter mawsonii. The sequence goes on from JAVCCD010000251.1 coordinate 1,522, forward strand.
AGTATTGATTTTTTCATGGTGCTTTATTTTTAGATGTTAAATTTAGCACATTTTGTCTTTTTTTTAACTGGCATATAACGGCAGTCTGTCTAATAACCCATGCTAATTTGTTCAATTTTGGTTAAATCTATAAATTTTTGACCAAATATAAGCCTTTTAGCGATTGATGGTAAAACAAATTATGCATAATTTCCAAAAAATAAGATGGCTTTAAATCGCTTATTTTAAGTCTGAGAGCACTAAAACAAGTGAATAAATTTAGCAAAGCCTCTTTTAGGTAAGTTCCCAAGTTTGATATTCCAATTATGTTTATCAATCGGCGTAAATTATACGATATGAAAATTAAACCTACGTCAGAACTGGCTCTTTCTTTTGTTCTTTTTGTCATGATATGATCGAACCCCCATTGTCGTTTCATTGTTCCAAATGGATGCTCAACTATGGCTTGACGTTGCTTGTAAATTTCAGGATTATTAATCAGTGATTCCTTATTTCTTTTCAACGCTTGAGCAAACTCATGGCGCTCAATTAATCGTTTGCTTTTAGAACGTGTACATTGATCTTTTACTGGGCAAGCTTTGCATTTATTAGTTTTGTACTGCTTTACACGGTAACTCTTCTTCTCATACCAATTGCCATTGGTGCTAAGAATCTCTCCTGCAGGACAGCAATAAGTATCATCTTTTGTATTGTAAACAAACTCGCTTACATTATATTTTTTGTTTGGCGCATTGGAGGCTGGTGATGGTATTGCTACATGTGTCTCTATACCCAGTTCATGGCAGTTATGTATTTGCTGTGCAGTATGATAGCCTTTATCAAAGACTGCATCAAATTCATTATTCTCAACTATTGCAATGGCATTCTCTACCATGGATGTCATGGCTCTTTTATCGTTTTCATTGGTTACTTCATAATTTATTAGCAGATTGTTTGCTGCATCTACTGTCGATTGTACATTATAACAAACCTCAGTTATAACTCCTCTAATTATCAGCTGTTTGCTATCTGGATCTGATGTTGATATTTGTTTTTCTCCACTTTCTTTTAGTTGCGTTTCCAGTGATTTATAATTCACTTTTTGTTCTTTATGCTTACTTATTTTGTTTCTTATTTCTTGGGCTTTGTCGCCATCTGCATCTGATAGAGCTTGTGTATATTCTTCAAGTTTATCATCTATATATTTAATATGTCGGTCTATTTTCTTTTGGTTGTAATTATTTTTTTTTGAGTTCTGTGCCCTAAGTTTGGTACCATCTCCTGCTATTAATTTTCCTCCTATGAGATCAAAGTTTTTTGCAAGATTTACAGTACTGCGAAATACCTTTTTTATGGCTTTAGGATTATCTCTACGAAAATTTGATATGGTATTATGGTCGGGAGACAATCCTTTCATAAGCCACATTACTTCAATGTTTCTATTGCTTTCTTTTTCAAGTTTGCGTGACGAACGAATACTGTTCATATATCCATAAAGATAAAGCTTAAGCAGGTCTTTGGGATTATAAGCAGGGCGACCATTTTCTCCATGATCAACACTAAAACCCATTTGCTGAATATCCAAACAATCAACAAAAAAATCGATAAGCCTTACTTCATTATCTGAATCTATGGCCATATCCATAGAAATTGGAAAGATTGATGTTTGTTTTCTGTCTAATCCTTGTATATATATCATGGTATAAATATACTAATTATCAGTGAATTATACCTGTTAATAAGTGCCAAACTTATCAACAATTTGAAAGTGCTTTTTGAGGTTTTTAGACAGTCTGACGTTGCCGGCTATACTGCGTGCCGCTTTTAAATTACTAATTTTTCTGCTTACAAATATATTAAATTATGGAACATAATTGTCATATTTACAACTAATTGCGGTATGCAGTATGAGCCATTGTTAGCTGTATGTTGCTTTATTCAGTCTTTATGATTTTTTTTGTAAATATCTCTTTCTCAGTATTCAATTGAATCAAGTAAATTCCATTTGGTAAGTTTTCAATATTCATTTGGATTGGGAATGAATTTGTTATTCTGCTTTCTATTAGAGTTCCATTAAAATTAATAAGTTTAATTGTCGAAAGTCCTTTTTCTAATTCAAAGTCTATGTGTATGTTTGCCTTAGTCGGATTTGGATAAACATTAATATATTCGGTATTCCTTGTTAATTCATCAATTGGGGTATATAATTTACAAAAACATTTATCACATTCAGGATTATTTAAATAGATAGCAGTATCGTTATGTTTAAAACATAATAAATCGTTGATTGTCCCTGTAAGATAATCAGATATTGGAAAAAACAATCCACCTTTGCTACCAATTCCTTCAATCCAATATTCAGATTCTCCATAATTATTTATCTTAAATCGTCTTCTATAATGATTGTTTTCAATTTCAATCGTATCAATGTCTGTTATTATACAGGTTCCCCAATTTAAATATCCATTTGGTGAATTTGAAATGATTGTATCTCCCACATTCAATGAAAAGTCATAAATTAAAATTTCATAATCATAGTCTCGTAATTTGACGAATATTTGCTTTGTATCATTTTCTCTAATCGCTGCATAATAGGTCATATTATTTATATTGATGGTTGAGTCATCTTCAATTAGATATAATTGATTATACAATTGATTATTTATAGTAGTGTCGCCGTAAACTCCATATCTTTGTATCCATGTATGTGGACTCCAGTAACTTTTATCATTCCATATTGCATTTGAGTCTGGAAATGGATAATAATTCTGACTATAAATTGAAAATGTAATTAGAGTTAATATTAATACTAAATATGTTTTTTTCATGTCTGTTTGTTTTTTTTTGCAATTACAGCTAACGGTTGGGCTATGCGTAGTGTGGGATTTTATTGCTATAATCTTTCAATTTACCACTAATTTTGTTTAATGCTAAAAACTTCATTATTAGCACGTTACCCACATTACGTATAGCCTTTGTTGTGCAACGTAATTATGGTTTTGAGTATTTGTCGTTAATTTCTCTTGGTATGAAATAACCTTTAATACTATTTGGGTTTCTTATTGCAATCTGAATATGATTTTTTTCTTTAAACCCAGCGTTTGGATATAAATTATCTCCTTCAAAGAATACTCCTCTAACAGTATCAAATACTTGTCGTCCTAAATCTCTGTTAATCTGATGAACTGTTTCAATAACGGAACAATCTAATTTTCTAATAAGTAAATCACCTTGTTTTTCTATTGGTCTATTTTCTGGAATATTTAATTTGTAAGTTATGTTTGTATCAATCAGGAAATCGTATCCAGTCTTCAGCAATTCTAGATATTCTGTGTCCAATAAGTCCATACAAAAGCCTAAATCAATTACTGCTCCAATAACTGATGGTTTTGTAATTTTAGATTTTCCTTTTATTGGATTGTTCATCAAGTCAGTCGCATATTGTAATGCTCGTTGATAATTGTTTTCCCAAAAATAAACACCATTCCCCAACCAGTCATAATCATTTCGGCTTTCTGATAATAAGAATCCTTTTTCACTGACAACTCTATCTCTAATTATTTCATCACAACCGTGAAAACCTAAAATTAAGCCTGCTCGTTTTGAATACATATCTTATTTCGCAGGTAAATAATTTTGACTTAATTCACCTTTTTGGTTATAAATACCACTTCTAACAAGAAAATCTTTACTTTCTTTTTTTGAAGAAAGTAGTTTTTTTGTGTATTCTCTAAAGGCTTCTAAAAGTTCTTTATGTTCCTGATTATTCATGTAATTATATTTTACAATTGCGAAATTACAATTTTTTTTTAACTTCTAATTTTTAACTTCACAAATTAATAGAAAAGGGACAGATACGCCCCTAATCTATTAACCTAAATAATAAATAAAAACAATCTTATTGATTTAGTAGAAAAAACCACCAAACTGCCATTATTATACTTAATATTCCCCACCAAATTGTCATTATTGATCTTATTCGTTTAATGAAAAAACAAATAAAGGCATAAATTATCAGTAACGGAATACCAATATATAAAGCTGACATATTCATTGTTTTAAAAAAGATTGCCATTACAAAAACAAAAATTGCAATTAGAACAACAAACATTATCAAATTTGAAACTATTTTTTTCATTTCTTTCTTATTTAATTATACATAGCTGTTGCTGAATTTGCAAGTTTAGTTTGCAATTTTATAAATTTTGACATCTGAGAAGATGTTAAATTATTACCTGCAGTACTCATTTTTTCAGATAAATCTGTTGCTTTCTCCATAATTGATGCGTATTCTGTAATTACAGAAACATCTCCATTTACTGCTTTTTTCATTAATTTAATATATTGGTCAATATAACTTTCATAACTATTCAAAACGGCATCCCAATCCTCGTTACTGACTGATTCATTTTTTGAATGATTATCATTTGAGTACGATGAATAACCGTCATTTGAAGAATCTATTTTATTGACGTTTGTTAGTTTTGAATTTACCTTAACAGATTTTATTTCAATTACTTCATCAATATCTAAAGCCCAATTATAGTTTAAATCATATTGTATCCATTTTTTCTCTCCTGATGGCAATGTTAATAGCGATAATTCAGAATCTACATTAGATCCTTTATCGAAATTGGTTTCAATAGGAACGCCATCTTCGTCTAATAAATCAACTGAAAACTCAATTGCAAACGGGTATTGCCCCCAATTACTTAACGCAAGATGTCCAACATTACTGCCATCAAAAGTCAACTTTTTATCAGTTCTTTGTAACTCAATGTTAATGAGCATATCGTCAACACTGCCATCATCCATTTTTATTTTTACAATAG
>JAVCCD010000144.1 GCA_030765665.1 Candidatus Tenebribacter mawsonii
CAGCCATAAAATATCACAATCTTTTCATCAGAGCAGATGTACTTGTGAAGACAGGTAACTTCATAAAACTGATCGAAGTGAAAGCAAAATCATATTCTGAAGATGATGGGGAATTCCTTAACAAAGCAGGTACAAACATAGCTACAAAGTGGAAACCTTATGTATATGATACGGCCTTTCAAAAATATGTGATCACTGAAGCTTTTCCACGCTGGACAGTAAAATCTTACCTGATGCTGGCAGATAAAACAGCAACAGCATCGGTTGATGGATTAAATCAGAAGTTTGTTCTGGAAAAAGATAAAAGCAGAACATCTGTCAGGATCAATGGAAATGTTTCGGAAGATGCATTAGGTAGGAAAATCTTAATTCAGGTTTCTACAGATAATGTTGTTGATAAAATCTGGAGTGGGGAAGACGATTATCTATCTCATGATAAGAGTTTTGCTGAATGGATCCAATACTTTGCTGATAAATATGAAAAGGATGAGAAGATAATTACTACAATTGCCGCAAAAAAATGTCAGGGATGCGAATTCAAAGCTAACAAGAAACATGAAGCTAATGGTTTAAAAAGTGGATATAAAGAATGTTGGAAAAACACCTTACATTGGGATGATATATATTTTGAAAAATCTAATATCTTTGAGATCTGGAATTTCAGAAGAAAACAGCAATTAATGGATGACGGAAAGTACTTTATTGAGGACATTAATAAAGATGATATCGGAATTAAATTATCTAAGGAATTGGGTTTATCTACAACTGAGAGACAATGGCTTCAGATCGAGAAAATTAAAAATAATGATGATTCTATTTACTTTGATAAAGTTGGATTTAAGGCTGAAATGACAGCATGGGAATGGCCTTTACATTTTATCGATTTTGAAACTTCTGCAGTAGCTATTCCCTTTAACAAAGGAAGAGAGCCTTATGAAGGGATCGCTTTCCAATTTTCTCATCATATTATGAATCAAGATGGATCCATTGAGCATAAAGGTGAATATATAAATCACGAAAAAGGAAAATTCCCAAACTTTGATTTTATCCGAGCACTAAAAAAAGAATTAGAAAACGATAAGGGAACAATCTTCCGTTATGCAGCCCACGAAAATACTTTTTTGAATATTATTTATGACCAATTGTATGCTTCAAATGAAACCGATAAAGATTCACTTTGTGAATGGATCAAAACAATTACGAAATCTCGCAAAGATTCTGTTGAGAAATGGGAAGGTGAACGCAATATGGTTGATATGCTGGAATTGGTTAAAAAATATTATTACAATCCATTAATGAAAGGTTCAAATTCCATAAAAGCAGTATTACCTGCAGTAATGAATAGCAGTAAATTTCTTCGAGAAAAATACAGTAAACCGATCTATGGAGCAAAAGAAGGCATTAATAGCCTGAATTTCTCTGACTGGAAATGGATCGAGTTGAACGATGAAGGTGGGCTGGTGAGCCCATATAAGCTTCTACCACCTTTATTTGCTGATATTGACCCTGAAGAGATGGAGAATTTTATGACCGACTCCAATCTGGCAGATGGTGGTGCCGCTATGACGGCATATGCTAAAATACAATTCACAGATATGTCTGAACAAGAAAGAAATCAGGTTATTAATGGTCTTTTGAAATATTGTGAACTTGATACTTTTGCGATGGTAATGATAATGGAAGAGTGGATGGCGTTGGTGAAAATCGTAAAAAAGTAAATTAAAATTTATCTAGGGGGATAAAATAAATATCAATAATTCAGTATACCTTTTGATATCAAATTAACAATAGAATTTCCGATGATAGACCATGATCTCTTATGATAACCACCCGAAAGCAACATTAATATTGGGATATCATTATCTTGAGCAGACTTGAAAACCATCTCATCTCGTGCTAATATCCCTTCTTCAGAAACATATAAACTACCTAATGGATCATCAATATAGATATCTGATCCAGCATTATATATAATAAGATCTGGTTTATGCTCATTGATTGCTTTTGGTATCCAATAATCTAATTTTTCCAAGTATAACTTATCTCTTATTCTCCTCTTTACAAGAACTTTATGTGAAACAAGATTCTCAGCAAATCTGTCTCTTGGAAAAGCCAATTGATCAAATATATCAAGTATTGCAACTCTTTCATCTTTACCTAATATTGCTGAACAACCATTACCCTGGTGTGCATCCAGATCAATTATTAAAATCTTTAATTCAGGATTTTTTCGCCATATACATTTTATTGCAATTGGGATATCAGCGTATACACAGAACCCTTCACCATGATCTCTTTTGGCATGATGATAACCTCCAGATAAATTGATTGCCCAACCAAATTTAAGTGCTAATTCCGTACCCATAATGGTTCCAGTTGTAGCATATCTCATCGGTTTTAGAATTCCTTGTTGAAGAATAATGTTCGGAACAAATTTAATAATTGGGATCTCAGCTATTTCTGAGACTATTGAAGATCTTGTTAAGGATTTCAAATATTCCTTAGAATGTACTAGAAGTAGTTTCTCTTCAGTTATTCTATTAGGTGAATAAAACTGCTCTTTGGTCAGATTTAACTGTTTCTTTAAATATTTATAGATTTTCTTATATTTCCGTGTATCAAAAGAGTGGAAATATTCTATACATAATACAGAAATATTGTACTTCCTTGAGTAAATAATCGGTATTTTATTCATATTTTTTCCCATTTATAGTGACCTCCATGATTTTTAAAAGTATTATAAGAGTTTTTTAAAATTAATCAAGGTATTATGAAAATGATCAAGATTTGCAAAAACCGCTTGACTTTATAAATAATGAAATGTGATTATAAAAATAATTCTGATCTTGGGAGAACAATATGAGAAATCAAGCTTTGTATAGACAATGGCGGATTATATAAACAATTAATTATAAGTTATAAATTTTTTTGTTTGAGTATTTTTAGAAAACACTTATAATCACCTTTGGAGGTGGTTATGAGTATGAAAGATATTTTACCTGAGCTTTATTTAGATTATCCTGATTTACATAAAGCAGTTACTGACGATAAATTTAGCAAAGTAATTAATATTGTATTTTCAGGTAGTGATCCAAATGAACTAAATGATATAAGCCAAACACCTTTAATGCTTGCTGAACAATTTACAATGGCAAAATTTCTTATAGAGTATGGAGCTGATGTTAACGCAATTGATCAATATGGTAGATCAGCACTAACACACACTTCAGATCCTTTCATTGTAAAATTGCTAATAGATGAGGGAGCAGATCTAAATGTTGTTGATTTAGA
>JAVCCD010000056.1 GCA_030765665.1 Candidatus Tenebribacter mawsonii
GTCTTTTAACAGCTAGTAGCTGATTTAAGTTTTCCATTTTCTCTCCAATGTTTTACATAAGTCTGTTTGCGAACTTACTATTCCTAAAAAAAATATATTAAGTAAATGTCAAGATGCATTAATTATATAATTCTCTAAATGCATTGCAGATATATCAATAATTAGTAATCGGTTCTTATCATTTTTCTTCTAATATATTTCATAAACATCAATCTTTTAATAAGTATTTGACAAATTAGTTTGTCAAAAATTTCATTGATGAGTTAAAGATTTTTCTAAGTTAAGTAAATAAAAAGGAGGACGTACAGAATGAAAAGATTTACAATAATTATTACATTTCTATGTCTCATTACTTTTGCAAGTGCAGGAACGCTTTTTGTAGGATTAGAAGGCTCTGCTCCTCCCACTTTTTCTACGGATATGAGTGGATTTCCTAATGTAACCTGGGATCCCCACTACTCTTTTGATGTAAGCGGAGCTGCTGCAACACCAGATGGAATACTCTATCTATGTGAAGGATCATTCACAACCCATCTTTATGAAGCAAGCTTAACTTCATCTCCACAACAGATCTGCACGATCAGTGAAGATATACATAGCCTTGCTTATGGCAGAGAAACACTTTGGGGCTTTTCTAATTATGCTGCTACTAAAGGTATTTACAGTATAGACACTACAACCGGAGTAGCCACATTAGCCCTGGATGTTTATAGCGGATATGGCTTTCTGTTCTTTGCTCTTGATTATAACCCACTTGATGATCTTTTTTATGGCTATACCGAATATGGTGCTTCCGGACTCTATTCTATTAATATTGATACAGGTGAAATGATCCAGCTCACGGGTTCAATTCCTGCCAGCAACGGACAAGGACGAGGTATGGCTGTTGGCAACAACACAGTTTATCTAACAGCAACACGTGGAGATGACGGAATTCCTTACTTTGCTTATGATATTTCTCAAGGTACTGGTGGAACGTGGGTTGAATTCCCTAATCCTTATCCTGCTTATCATTCAACTGGTGGTGCAGCTTATATCCCAGACCCGATAACGACAATTGAATTAAGCGGACACGTTGTAGGCAGTGATCAACCAGAGATTGGTTTAGAAGGTTGTGATGTTACTCTTACAGGAGACGAAAGCTACCAGATGTTAACAGATGCTAATGGAGATTTTGTTTTCCCAGAAGTTGAACAATATGATGATTACACTATAGAAATTACTTTAGAAGGTTATGAGATCTATACAGAAACTGTAGCTGTTGGTAATCAAAATATAAATTTAGAAACTATAACTTTGAGTGAAACTGCAATACCTGCAAGTAATGTTATTGCTGTTGTAAATGACGAGAATACAGAAGTTACATTATCCTGGGATTCACCTGCTACAAGAGAATTTGAGATTTATGATATTTTACGTTTCACAGAAGATAATAACCAAACTCCAGCGCTATGGGAGTTACTTACTTCTATAACTGAAACAGTTTATATAGATACTGAATGGGAACAACTTGAACCTGAGATGTATCAATATGCTGTTGTTGCTCAATATACAAACGGCATTGAAGCAGAAGCTGCAATTTCTAATGTTGTAGAAAAAAATCCTGTTTTCAATCCACCTCAAAATTTTGTAGTAGACCCAGCCACAGGATTAGCAACTTGGGATCCGCCAATCCCATCACCAGGTGTAACCTTGGTAGGGTATGATGTTTTCTTGGATGCTCAAATGTTTAGTACTTCAGAAACTCAATGGCTTTTTGAGAATTTGATCAATGGACAAATCTATACTGCTGGAATTCAAGCTGTTTATGACCTTGGTAGCTCTGATATTATGGAACTTGATTTTGAATTTACAGGAACGGGAGTTAATGGAATAATTATTAACAAAACTGAGCTAAAAGGTAATTATCCTAATCCATTTAATCCAACAACTACGATTTATTATTCACTTAGCTCCATAAATACTAATAATTCTGAAGTTGGTATTTATAATTTGAAAGGACAAAAAGTTAAAACTCTAAAGATCACACAGAGTGGAGGGGAAGGTTCTGTTACTTGGAATGGTACAGATTCAAACCTGCAATCTGTAAGTTCAGGGATCTATTTATATAAACTCATCGTTGATGGAAAGACTGTTGCAATGAAAAAATGCCTGCTATTAAAATAGAGCAAAAATAAATACAACAGCTCACTCAAAGAAATTTGGGTGAGCTGTTTTTTGTTATTAATTGTAGGTTTGTGTACTTATAAGTTGAACATTTGCACTATTATAACTTGCCTGTATAGTATTTCTTTATTCCAAAATTTTGCAAAAAATATTTACTCTGGTTAATATAATTAATTTTAGTGAAAATGATTGACATACAAACTAAATAAAATGAGTTTTGAATATGTATTATGATTGTTGAAGGATGAGAACGAAAAGCACAAGTAACCATCATAGACTTAGCAGAAAATTAGTACAAACTGTATAGTTCTAAAGAGAGAGGTCACTTATTATGCCCGAAGAAATTAAAATTGGTTGTGCCAGACCTACAGGTGGACCTGTGGCTGACAATATGAAAACTGACACAAAGGAAGAACCTATTGAAACTAAGAAGGAGGAAAATA
>JAVCCD010000010.1 GCA_030765665.1 Candidatus Tenebribacter mawsonii
CCGAGTAAGGTCTGGAATCTTTCCTTATTCTCAATGCCTTCAACCAAAGCAGAGATTGCCTGAGGTTGGTCACCTCTTGGCTGATAACTAGATATTAACTTAAATTTATTCATTCTATTTTATCCCCAAAAACTTGTGAATAATTTAATTATCTTCTTTTAGATGGCAAGAATTATATTGTGACTGTCTCTACAATATTAACACTCGTTCGCAAGTTGAACTTGCGAACGCAACCCAAGTTGATAAGTTCAACTTATCAACAATAAAGAAAAGTTGCTACAAAGCTTTAGCTTGGAAATCAAAATTATCTAATATACATTCAATTCTATTTTACTACAATGTTAATATTACTCAACATAACCAAATTGTACAAACTATTTAAAAATCTTTTCAGAATCCTAATTGTTTGTAAATAAATTTGTTAAGATATCATTATACTATTCTCATTTGAAAAATATATATATTTTTCTTGCACAATTATTCACTTTTTTAGACTTTACAGAAAAAAGTAACTTATCAGTTTTAGAAAGTAAATTTTGTAAGGTTAATAATATATTCTATATTGGGAAAAATAAATTTATTCGGACAAATCCTCTCTGAGTAATTGGAGAGGATTTTAGTGGAGAAACAAGAAGTTGAGTTTAATTGTTAAAAAAAATAAGGAGAAAAAGTAATGAAAAAAAATTCAATTATATTTATGATGATTATAGTTTTGATGTATTTAATAACACCAATATTTGCACAAAATTATCAAGAGGAATTTACAGAAATTATTGAAACTTATTCCGGGGATGGAGAAAAAGCAGTTCATGAAGCATTAACAGAATATTTCAATGCTTTGTCTGATGAAGTAATTGCTGATGCAATTGTAGATATTTCTGAATTAGGTGATGAGAACCTATCGGTAGAACTGATATTATTTACAAACAACAGATTTGATGATGAAGGTGTTTTTAGAAATAGAATAGTCCAAAAAGTAGCATTAGGAACCAGTCCAGATCAATTCCGAATTGCAGCAATTGATTTTCTCAAAGATAAATATACATATACCGAGACTGATGATATCGAACGAGTTACTTATGAAAATGTTTTGTATAACTTAGCAACTGATACTAACATGTCCATTAGTTTAAGATCTTATGCTGCTTCCGAAATTGGAAAGACTTTAGACCTTGCAACGAACAAAACAAGAATACAAACATTACTTATAAATACTGAACCAGAGATTGTTAATGCAGCTGCCAACGCAGCTAAAAAATATATACTTTCACCAGACTTATCACAAGATTTAGATACTTGGACAAATATACTTATTAATGTATTAAATCAAGCTTCAGACAAAAATCAAGTAAAAAGTGTAATTTACAGTCTTGCATATACAGAAACTAATGCAGCAAAAAATTATCTGCTTACATTATTTAATCAATCTGTTTCTCTTAATAGAGAACTTACTTACACATTAATATCTGCCATTAGCTATTTTGCAGATAGTGAAATTATGAAGCAATTTTTCATATCAACAAATCAGAATATTCTGTATAATACTTATGAAAGTGAATTAGTACTAAAAAATGTTGTTCTAAACAACATGGATCTGCTTGAAGAATTAGTAAATAATAATGATACAGATAGTAAAATTACTTTTTTAAAATCTCTTAGGTTGTTACGGACTACAACAAATGAAGATTTCATATTATCTGCCATTGAATTACTAGATGACGCTGATGAGTATGTTGTTTTAGAAGCAGTAAAAGCACTACATTTTATATTACCACACGAAGAGGAAGAAGTGGTTTTTGATAATCTACGTAATAGAAATCAATCAATTGATGTAAATAATCTAATCAATACTTATATTGGAATTCAATAGTGAATAAGCTGTTTGTAACCATCATATTTATCTTTTTAACCATTATTCTTTTATGTGAAGAGAAAAGTATAACTGAATTGGGAGAAGATAATTCGATTTCGATAAATGATTCTACAAACATGTACAAATCCGAAAATTTGGAAAAACCAATTTTACAGGATTATTTAATAAACCAACCGATTAGAGAAATAATAAGATGGAATTCTATATTTTTGTCTCAATCTGTGCTTTTTGAGGTTCTCGAGGCTCCTGGTTTAGGAATGCAAGTTACTGGATCTGTTGCTTTAGTGACAGGATCTAGTGTAGGTTTTTTGATTGGCTTTTGGAAGGGATTAATTTATAGACATCGATATAATGAAGGTATTCCAATCTTATTTAGAGAGCCCTATCTTCTACAAGAACAAAGATTTTCTGATTATGATAACAAATGGGATATCTCCAATAAACTCATTTTTAAACATCATATTTTGTTCTGGGATGAGATTGGTTTGAATTATTCATTGACTGGTTGGATCGGAGTCAACTTGCATAATGTTTATGAACAAAAATTTCAAGTTTCTTTAACTGATTATTATCATTTTGATAGAAATATATCATTATATTACTGTATAAGTAGTGGTTATTCAAAAGGAAAATATAGTGATGAAAATTATGAAATATTAACTAAAGATTTGTTCTGTGCCTCAGGACAGATTGGATTGAAAATTGATTTCTTTGATCTTTTCTATGGTAAATTGGAAGTGGTACAAGATTACTCTCCATTTTATTATCATTTAAAAGAAAAAGGATTTTGGGTAAATTCAAAATCAAACTATGGTATTGGTTTTGTATTTGGAACGACTATTTATTAAAAGGGAGAAAATATGAAAATATTTATGATATTACTCACAATAACAATAATTTTATTTCCATTAAATTTGTTCAGCAATGGAAATATGGATAGCTTCGAAATGGGAACTTCAATTAATAGGAATATGCATTCTTCACCAACTGGTCAGCATTGGCATGCTGGTGTCTTCAGCTCATTTAGATATGGAACAACAGAAGTGCTTGTGCCTAATCCTGGTGAAATACCGCCTTTCATATGGATTGAGTTTACAGGTGGGATAATGCAGTATTATGAAATGGATAAAAATGGTAGTTCTTCTGCACATTGTGCGACTATTCAAACAACTGGATCAATTACTACTAACGGAATTTCACAAAATCTCACAAATCTTATAGATGATACAATTGGATCTTTTGCAGATGGTGAAACTTACCGTGGCACTTATAGTAGAATAACAGAACCACATATAAGAGAAAGTATTATTGCAACAGCTAATGATATGATAAATCATAACATTGGTTATTGCTTTATGGATATGATACAAACAAATTTAATCTGGAATGGTTGGTGGTGGGTTCAGCAATGGAATGGTCGAATTTCTCGTATAAATGATATGCGATGTGATGCAATAACAGAATATAGTTATGAAAAGCATGATGTTATAGTGGCAATGGATGATAATATTACGCATTCTGGAATGCAACATTTGCATAGACATAATGACTTACATGGTGGTTCTACTACACCTGGTTCAGATGAATTATGTCCCAGAATTCAAGCGGGAGACAGAGGAAATGTATCTGAATTTGATCCACTAAGTGCTGCAAATCCTGTTTTACAAGATTTTTCAATATCAAATATTTTAAATGATGAATTTGAATTAAAGTTAGATATTTCTGACAATGCATCAATGAAAGTTTATGTTTCAATTGAAATTGCAGAAGAAAATAGCGATGACTGGCAAATTATTAAAGATACAAATGGTGTTGTTTGGAATTTTTATCCAATTGATTTAACTGAATATCATGTAAGTCCTGGACAACATGATGAATATTATGTCTTATGGGAAGGATTACTTGAGAATGGGACTAATTGGAATACTGATGTTTGCAATAGTAAGTTCAGGACATCTATTATTGATCAAGGAGCAAATTATTGCCAGGAAATAACATATCCGAATAAGGTATTTGGTAATGTATCCTTTGACAGTGGTTCTGGAGACATCACAAATGTATCAATTGAATTTGATTCACATAATTATACCATAAATGATGTATCTCTAAATCCAGATGAGAATGGTAATTTTTCTCATACATTCTGGTCTAATGAATTTGATACATATGATATTACTTATGAACATGACGATTATTATCCAGAAACTATTGAGAATGTTGTAATTAATGATGATACTACACCATTAACTTTATCTAATGTTACATTACATTTAATTTCAGACCAAACTAGTGTTATAGTCTCCAGCAATGAAAATATAGAAGAGGCTTTCCGAACTATCCAAGGAGCTGTAGATCATTTCATCAATCAAGAGATAGATGGTACGATACATGTTTTGCCGGATGTTTATGATGAAAGTGTATCTTGGGATACCGATATCTCCCATATAAAAGTGTCTGGTGTAGATCAAGAAACTTGTATTGTCGAAGGTGATAATGCTTATACATTCACTGTGATTGGGACAGATTGTAATGAAAATGATATCATAGAAAATTTAACTATTAGGAATGGTAGTGCTGCAATTGTAAATTATGGTGGTGTTAGTATTATCAGAAATAACAAATTTGAAAATTCTGATTGCGCAATAATAAACTATTCTCCAATTAAATTGCAAAATAATTTATTTATTAATAACAATTCTTGTTTATGGTCCTATCAGTTTGATAATCTTAGTACTGATTATAGTGTGATTGAGGACAATGTGTTTATGCAAAACACATCTGAATATCCTCTAATAACAATAGACGAAATGGGTTATATAGATATTAGGAATAACACATTTTTAGATAATACTTTTGATTTAGATAACGATCACACGGGATCAGTTATTGAATTTCACACAACAGACGATAGCAGATCTGTTTACATAGAAGGAAATATTTTTCAAAATAACAATGATGTAAGTTCAACAAGTGGTAGTATTTTATCTATTGATAATAATGATCCCCCTAATGACATTAATTTATCCAATAATACTTTCATTGAGAATAGTGCTGCAGCAATGATAAATTACTCCACCGTACAAACTCCGAAAACAAATTATAACTCAATTTTCAAATCAAATACAATATATGGAGATAATGTTATAAATGGAGAGTATCTTTACTGTGATTATTCACTCTTCTATGATAATAATGCAAATAATGGAAATTGTGACTTTGGGGACAATATATTTGAAGAGGATCCATTATTAGATGAAAACAACAAACCCCTCTGGAATTCTACTTCCAAATCTCCTTGTATTGATATTGGAAATGGCTCAAATAATCCAGATGGTACACCTGCTGATATTGGGGCAATCCCTGCGGTAATTCATCAATACGACATTGTTGAACTTCCCTCTCCTTTAGAAGACAACGGCTGGAAATGGCTCAGCTTCCCAGCACTAGATAATATACTTGCAGGTGCAGATATTGCAGGATATGTATTAGATGATATTCTTGATCCAACGATTCTTGATAGAGTTGTAGCTAAGAATTATATTATTGAATGGATTGAAGAATTAGGAGAATGGGAAAATGATTATCAACAATTCCAGCGCACGGAAGGATTCAAATTTCATATGAACGCTGCTGCTGATCTGAATGTGCCAGGCTTTAAGGAGTATGATAATACTACTATCGTATTAGATGGGAATTCAGAACCAAACTGGATCGGTTATTGGCTGGAAGAGACACAAAGCGTGGAAGATGCATTCAGCGCGTACTGGAATGGTAGTAACATCACATCTATCACAGCTCAGCATTGGTCAGCTGTTAAGTTTTTGGATACTTGGTTCTATAGGGTAGAAAGCGGTTACTCACCTACCTTATCTTATGGTGATATGGTAATTGTTCTATGTAATACAACTATCACAAATTTCAGTTGGGATAACAGTACTCCGGAAGATCCAAAAGTAGTATTTTCTGAGTCAACTTATTTCACTTATGAAGAGCAGGCAGACTATGTGCCTATATTTATAGAGATAGATCCTGACAATATTCCAAAGGAGATTGGTGCAATAGTTGATGGAGAGTGCATTGGAGCTACGACTGTAACAGATTCCACGGTTCAGATAAGAGCTTATGTTTCTAATGTTCCACCCGGAGACATCGAATTAGAACTCTATTATGGGAATAGATCTGAAAATAAAACAATAACATCATATAAATGTATATCGGCTAGTGACCCACATACACAGAATGATAAGATCAGAAGTAACAAGGTACACGAAGCTTATTTCATAACTCTAAGAGAAGATTCCAACACGATACCTGAAGTTATTGAATTCCAGGCACACAATTACCCTAATCCTTTCAATCCAACTACAACAATTTCCTACAGTCTCCCTCTGGAAGGAAAGGTCTCATTGAATGTCTACAACGTGAAAGGACAGCTTGTGAGACAGCTTATAGATGGCAATCAACTGGAAGGGCATTATGAAGTAGTTTGGAATGGTAAAGATAATAATGGAAAGAGTGTTTCATCAGGAATATACTTTTACAAATTATCAACCAAAGATGAAACAATAATGAAGAAGATGTTAATGTTGAAGTAACGTGTAGAATCCTTCCGAAGGTTCTGTTACTTTCATTAATTCTTAACCTTCGGAAGGTTATTGCTTATTCAATAAGTTGCTGTCATTCCCGACTGGATCGGAAATCTGAGATCCC
>JAVCCD010000148.1 GCA_030765665.1 Candidatus Tenebribacter mawsonii
ATTGTCTTTCAAATTTGTGCATATTTTCCTCCAAATTGTTATTTGGTTGGAAAATACTCCGCAGAAAGTTTTTAGCTAGCTTTTAAAGATTATAGCTTACATCGCCGCTAGCGGCTTAGTTCAACACACAGCTCCACAGCCAAGCAAGAAGAGAACATGAAAGAGCGTGGCAGCTGCCAAACATTAGCAGCAACTGAAAATCAGGAGGAGAAATGAAAAAAGTAATTCTAACTTCAATTCTAATATTGTTGTTATCAACACTTATTATTGCACAGGAATTTGAAATAAACAAAATAGGTGAAATAGCTTATGCACAAGCTATGACAGGATCTGAAAGTATACAAGTAGTTGGAGACCATCTTTTTTACTTAACAACAAATGGTTTGGAGATCTACGAGATCAACGGAAATGGAAGTATCACAAAGATTTCAATGTTAACCATTGCAGGGCCAGGAAAGCTTATAATTAAAGGTCAGTATTGCTTTCTAATCTCGGTAGGATATGATGGTTTAAACATAATTCCCGGATATCACTTAATTATTTATAAGATAGATTTTAGTAATATTTATAATCCAATAATTGTAGATCAAATAGAATATGAGGATATGCCTAATTTCTCAAGTATGTTTAAATTTGGTGATTATTTGATATTTAAATGGTTAGCAGCTGGTGGTTTCCATTATGATTTTTATAGTTTACCAGATCTGGAATATGTCGGGCAAATTATATCAGATTATCATCATATAATTGTGAATAATAACTTATTATTAAGACAGGATGGCTTGACATTTTATATTGAACAATATAATCCTCCCAATGAGTTTGAAGTAATAGGAGTCATTGATGTTTCGGCATATTCTGATGGTAATGATGCTTTTGATCATTTCAAGGTAATAAATGATTCAATAATATCAGCTATTAACTCAAGGAATATAACTTTTTGGGATATAAGTGATGCAACCAATTGGCAGTATATTTCCAGATATACACTACCAGAAGAAGTTTATATGTTTGGTAATATGCAATATGCAATTATGGATGATAATGCAATAATATTCGATGCTTATCTGTTACGACTCCTTGATATTTCTGATATTACAACTCCGACTTTAGTAGATTCAACTGAAAGGGTAATGACATTTTGGGGACAAGCTTGCCGCAATTATAATAATAATTTGTATGTAAGTTCTTCTAATTTTGGAATTCAGCATTACTATATTGAAAATAATATAATTGAACATTTAGGAAGTTATTATGATTATAAAAGATTTTTCATAGGTAATATGTACGATGATAAAATAATTGCAAGTAATATTTCAACTGGTCTATCTCTTGATGGCTATACTCTATTTGATGTTGAGGATCCATTGAATTCTGTTGATTTGGGTGAGTGGCATAACGGAAAAGCTTATAGGATGATCCACAAACAGGGTGATTGGATGATATTACATAATTACGAAGATTACACTTTAGAGATTTATGATATAAACAATCTTGAAAATCCTATACTTAGAAACACACTTTCAATGGATGATTTTGGTTATCTCTGGCCAATTTGTTGTATTGATAAATCTAATCCGAATTTATTTTATTTATGGAATTATCAAACGAACATACTTTTGAAATTTGATATTTTAGAATCTGGTGAGCCTGTCCAACTATTTGAGTATGAACTTCCTTCAACAACAAGCGGACTAACAATTATTAGTTCCTTAGCTTATGTATCTTCTGGTACATCACCCTATGACCTGTTGATACTAGATGGGCTGGATGACAATGAACCATATATTGCAAATGAAATTTATAATTTTTCTGATTCTCAATATCTGGATAGTCAAGACGGATATCTGGTAACAAGCGGTGGCACATATGATATAGGACAAGTTTTTCAATTAGGCAATCCCTTACAACCGGAATTATATTTCACTCCACAATGGGGTCCGCGTATTGAAATTCGTGATGATCTGATCTTTTCCATATCAGGTCACATAATTAGTGTTTATGAAAATAGACCAAATTGTACAGAACCAATAGCAATATTCAATGGTTTAAATTATATTTACAATATTAATTTGACAGAGCATGAAGGAACAAATTATCTCATTACAAATGAAAGGTATAATATCGGTTTATTTGAATATACTTATATACCCAGCTCAGCAGAAGATGAACTTCCCAAACCAGAGATCACACTTTCTAATTATCCAAATCCGTTTAACCCGACAACGACGATTTCTTTTTCTGTAACACAAAATTCCGATTTTGTGAATCTCGAAGTGTACAATATCAAAGGACAAAAAGTTAAAACATTAATCAACGAAGAAATGCAAAAAGGTAAACATTCAATTATTTGGTCTGGAGTTGATAAAAACAATAAACCTGTAAGTTCAGGAATTTATTTTTACAAATTGAATGTTAACGGTAAAACTGAAGCAGTAAAAAAGTGTTTGCTTTTGAAATGAAAGGGATGCTGCTAACATAATAAGAGTTTCCCTGCTTTCCCATGCATGGAAACTCTGTTGACTAAGCTCGACATGTTTTTTTTCTTATTGAGGATTGCTTTTCGAAGATTTTATTAAACAGATTTCATTTTGTATAAGATCAGAGCAGTTTTCTATTGAAATTGA
>JAVCCD010000205.1 GCA_030765665.1 Candidatus Tenebribacter mawsonii
GATATTTCTCTAAATATCTTTTTATGGTTCGCTCATCTGTTTCAAAGATTGTGGCAATTTGTGGAATTGTAAATTTAATTTCTTCTTCAAAAACTATTCCATTAAATCCTGTTGCTTTTTGAATTTCTTTTAGAGCAAACGGATTATTCAAAATATTTTGTCTGTCTATTTTTGAATTTGTTAAAATTTTATTCATTTTAAAATCCTTCCATCTTCATTTCTGCTACTTCTACAAATTCATTTAATTCAGAATCATTTTCCAGGATTGAAGGTTTCAGCTTTTTGGCAAGCGTGATGATATCTTCAAACCTGCTTTGTCTGTAACAAACATTAAAACCGTGGGCAATTGCTTCTTTTCGGATAGATGTATTTTTTTTACGAGTTGCTTTTGCTTCCAATAATACAGTTTCAAATTCTCGAAGCAATAATCTTTCTCGTTTATCGGATAAACTTGTTTTCTCATCATCAGTTTGCGGAAGCCGATATTTACCGTCTGCAAAAACAAAATTTGCTTCCAGAATTTCTCGTAATTCAGGAGTATTATCTTCTGCGGAAGTTTGTAATATTTTGGTAAAAGCTGTATGAATTGTACTATAATCTTTCGGTTCATCTAAAAAATGCAGTAACCATATAATTGCAGACTTTTCATCCACTATCATCATACTGAAAATTGTTGATTGCTCTGTATCAAGACTATTCAATTTCATTTTTTGTTTATATTCTCGGTAATGGTTTAACTGCTCCCGATTGAACCAAAAATTATCTTGCGAAACAAAATTCTCTCTCAGCATTAGATAAAACTGTTTGGAATCCATTGCAATTTCATAACCTCGCTGAATATAATATGCCAGCATTTTAGAATACAACATTTTCTCGGTTCGTTCAATTGTTGGTTCATTTGCTTGATGGTCCAAATGCATTTTTACAAATTCCGCTTCATAACCTTCTCCCACAACTTTTAAGAAATTATCTTCAAACTCTTTCTTAGGTTTGTAGGCTGAAATTACGAGATCGTTTTTAACAGCCCCCGATGAGGTAACTTGCTTAAAACTTCCCTGTTTTTTATCCAGAACTGCAACATTTGCAACAATAAAACCTGCTTTGTTCATTCCTTCTTGAATTGCATTCCAGACTGATGATTTGGAATTATGAAATTCAACAGTAATCCAGCGATTTGGTTTAAGAACTCTATAATATTCTTCGAAGGATTTTGCCATTAATTGATGATATTCTGAAAGTCCTTTGTTTTGCACATTGTTCATTATAGCTTCAGCTTTGTTATTTGTATGAACTTTCAACCAACTTTCCCAAATAAAGTTTAACTCTGAATACATAAGATTATCACCAAATGGAGGATCTGTGAAAATGTAATCAATCTCATTATCTTTTAAATTAGTAAAGGCAGTAACAGATTGAGTAGATAAACAAAATTCATCATTAATTATAGATAAGTTTGTCAAAGGTTTGATAAATCCTTTTGCACCCCATAATTTTCTTTTTGCATACTCAAAGGAATTTAAATCCTTTATTAGAGAAGGGACATAAAGAGTTCCCGACACATTTCCAGTTCTTTTTCCATATCTTCCCATTCGTGAATTGTTTATTAATAATGCTGTAAAAAAAAACTTTAATCTACCTATTAATCTATTTCCTAAACCACTCAACACCCACAAATTCCGCTTTGTATAAAAATGATGAACGTGAGTAATGCCAAAATGCACTCCTTTTCGCCAAGTGTCTCCCCATCGCTCTCCTTCTCCCATCATTTGATTAGTAGGAAACCAATATGGGATATCCATTTTATCAATTTTGTTTATGAGAGCGAGGTCAAAAGCATCGGGAGTTTTTTCTGCTCTTTTCTTCTTTCCGTTTTTAAAATAAGTGTAATTAATCATCACAGGAACTTGTTTTGCCTGTGTAATTTCTTTATCAATTGTCTTATCAAAAAAAGTTTTTGTTGCTCTTTTGCAATTTCTTTTTGTCATTTCTGCATTGCAATGAGGACAGGAAAATTCTTTGAGAACTTGTCCGTTTTCTTTATCAACTGCTGCATCCCAAAAAATAATTTCTTCTCCACAATACGGGCAAATAAAAACATCAGACCAGACAGTGTAATTTATTTTTGCTTTTATGTATTTTTTTTCATTGAAATTTATTTTAGATTGGTAAGCATTGTCTCCGAAAAGGTTTGGTTGGTAAACATCTTCCTCAACCTCAGAATGAGCGTTAGCTCTTCGGAGTGTTGAATTCCCAGAAGAATTATCAACATTCTGATGACCTTGCGGACAATCAGAAGTTTTAATCGGATGTAAAGTTTCATACATCCAGCCACATTCTTCTTCAACTTCTTCGAGAATGCGTTTTGCTTCTTTTTCAAATTCTTTTACATCAACAGCTTTGTTGTAATTGTAAGCTATAAAAGTGGCAATGGGAGAAAGGTCGGATAGAATTGCTTTTCTGTTCAGCATTTGCGCAGCTACGCCCGTCATTCCTGTACCGCAAAATCCATCAAAAACAATATCACCTTCATCAGTGTAATGCTTAATATACTTCATAATAGCTTTGTGAGGTACTTTTGTGTGATAAGAATGAGCATTGTAAATCGGATCGTTTTTCCCTTCGGAAACATCGCCCGCAAATGGTTCACAATGATAATTATCAGTTTCTTCGTTGTAAGGTTTTCCGTGCTTTTTGATGAAATCATTTATATATGGATTCGGGCAGGCTGTGTAATATGGAGGATCGGAAAGCTTGAGAATATCTTCATCTTTGCCAATCGGGAAACCTTCGATCGTTTTCATTTCTTCCAGATATTCTTTGAGCGGTTTTATGTTTTTCATTTTTTAGATGTCTCCTTATTTAAGTTTGATCCTGATTTCATCTTCTTTCTTATTTTTTTTAATTTCATCTTCCAGTTCGAAGAAAGCTTTTCGGAATTGTTCCAAACTTATCATCTCACCATAATGAAACAATTTTTGGAGAATTTCCTTTTTATCTAATTCAACAATTTCTATTTCTTTAAACAGTTTATTTATACTTTGTATAAGCAGATCATCAAATGAATCAGGAAGCTTTTTGGCTGTAATAATTTCATTTATTATAGTTTTATGTTTTGGTTTAATATCTGCAATTTCAAGATTATCTTGATAATTAGTAATCTCTTCAACTGCTCTTTTTTCATATTTCTCCCAAAGCTCACAGAGTGTATCCTCAATATTTTGCAGCTCTTTATTAACTTTGGAATAGTCTGTTTCCTCTTTTGGTAAATAGCAATGAAGACATACAGGAGAGTTTTGAAGTTCATCGGTAGAAAGATTAAAACACCTTAACTTTTTAAGAGCTTCCCACTTTTGCAATTTCTGATAAAATTTAGAAGAGGATAAACAATTCAACTTTGTAATTTGTATCAGCTGTTTATAAGTTTTGTTTTGATTTAGAGAATCCAAATCAGACCAGTTTGCTTTTTTCCCAATATGTTTTTCGTGATACGGATAATAAATATCAAATACATATTTTTTGCGGAAAGATTGAACTTTACCATTGATTGGATTTCTTTCTGAATTATCTAAGAATTTACCTATATCGGAAGTAATATTTTTTACATCGTTCAGAAAGTTGAAAAGTGTTTTTTTTTCTGTAGCTGTGGCAATGTTTTTAGCAGAATTAAGAACATCAATTGCTTTGTGCATATACATAATATCTGAGTGTAAGGATTTTATATAGAAACTTGCAGCTTCAAATATCTGTTTTTGCTTCTCGAGGTTGCTTTTGATATCTTTAAGACGGGAATTAAAATGTTCTATGTTAGAAAATTGAGAATAATTGTTTATGTCGAGATCATCCCATTTTATTGATTGAGCTTTTATGAAAGCAGAATCTATCGAATCTATATTGAGATATATTTTAGATAATAACTTAATTTTTCCAATAATTTCCGATGTATCTGCAACCACTTTTTTGAGAGAAAATATTTTTTCTTTGTATTGTTTAAAAATCTCAATTCTGTTTTTTTCAATCCTGATCATTGCACCATTTAAGCCAATTGTGTTGAGAAGTCTTTCAGCAAAATCATAAGAAAGATTTTGATGAAGTTGAGCATAATTGATCGTTTCAAATTGAGCCATACTTTTGAATTTTTCTTTCAAATTATTCAAGTCAATTTTGTCTCCACCTCTTGCTTTTAAAATTATTTTACCGATAGCGGTTAGAAGAAGTAAATAAAAATTGATAATTTCAGGCTCGATGCCGAATGGTTCTTTCTCAAAATATTTGTGAAGATCTTTGTTAATATCAGTTAGTTTATTTTTTTGTGATTGAATTATTTCGATTATTTTCAATGCAATCTTTGAATCGGAATAATCGGGAAAGTTTTGAAAATTTAGTAAACTTAAACCATTCAAGAAAGTTTCAGCACTTTTACCGAGATTAGAAAAATTCCCTCGGCTGATTTCTCGTGCAAAACTGCTTAAGGTTTCGATGCTGTTTTGAGAAGAGATCATAACTGTATAGTTAGGATGTAAATTGTATTTCTCGTTGAATTTACTATCAAAGAAATTTGTTTTTAATTCTTCAAATAATTCCAGCAAATTTGAAGTTTCTTTTGAAACATATTTTCTCAAAATTATTGGTTCGGCATTATACGAATAGTCACAAATATGATAGAACGTTTTTGCTAATCGGAATTTGATTCCTGTAAATTTAGCAATTCCTTTTGTATATCCGATTATCGTTTCCTTAAGTTTTTTCTCCATTACAGATTTAGCAATGTTATTGGAAATAAGTGTTTTGATTGCACATACTCTTTTTATGCGATTTGTGTTTTCAGAACTTTCCATTTTGAAATTGATAGCAATCTGATTTTCTGAAAACTTGGGAATTTCTTTTTTTCTAAATGGAGAGACGATTACAACAGCAAAATCTCCTTGAGGGATTTCCTGAAAATCAATGCCTTTTTTGGCAAAAACCAAATAACCTTTTCGATATGATTTTACGCTTTTCCAAATTGTTTCATCATTATAAATCTCATAAAAATTTTGATATTTTTCAGGATTTAATATGTCTTCAATTTGTTTGAAAATCTCATTTTCAACTAAATCATCACCAATTGTATTTATCTTTTGCTCAATTCTCTCTTCATAATCTATAGTTTTATCCAGATCGAATTTCAGATACACATTACCATCTTTTTCATCTTTGATAATTTTTATGTAATTACCATCAGTTGCTTCTCTAATCTTTTTTATAATTCTCAGGACGTAATCTTTGGGAGAAAATATTTTATTTGAAGGCATTATCAAGAGTTGTTCAGCAAGTTCTTCAATATTCATTCCTGTCTTTCCGTCACTTTTAATATGGTTTACAGCCAATCCTTTTGTAATTTTTAAAGCATCTTCCTGTAAATCTTTTTCTACCACTGTAATAATTTTGTCTCTCACAATATCCACTGCTTTTATTACTGGATAAATTTCTTCAAGATTGCTTCTGTTTGGATTATTTTGTAATACATCAAATATGTAATCGAAAGTAAGAAAGAATGGAAAATCTTTGTTTAGAATATATTTTATCTCGTTTTGGGCAAATTGTATAACTCCTCTTTTTTCAAAATAAGGCATCTCTTCAAAGTGACTCAAGAGTGATGGTGTTAGTGGAAATAATTCAATGTATTCGTCTATTCTGTTGCTTATGTCTTTCTTCTTTTCAGCAAATGATGACAGCTTATTCTCCAATGAATGTTTTTGCTCATCAGTTTTTGATATTATCCTTTGTGAAATTACTTTTCTGATATCTTCTTTATGAATGATGATATTTTGAAATCTTTCACTGATCCGTTCTTCATTTGAGGAAATATCTTTAAATTTCGGATTTGTATAAATATCTTCCTGCATTGATGTTATTACCATTAAATCATTTGCCTGACAGAATTGTGCAACCTCACGTAAAAAGCCAAAATCTCTTTTAATTGCGTGAATTTGTTTCTGTGCAATAAAATCTGATACTTCATCAATGACAACAAGAAGTCCACTTGAGGGATCTTTATCTTTAATTATTTTCAGAACAGTACTCAGATTATCTTTATGATTAAATTCTTCTTCACTGAATTTTGGAATTGCAATATTGTATTTTTCTTTAAGCTGTTTTCGTATTTCACTAAAGAACCACTTTGAGATTTCAATGTCACCTGAAAGTAATTCAAATTGAACAATTTTATACTTTCTTACACTTTTTGCTTGATTAAGAAGATTATCATTTTGAATCAATGCAGCAAATTCAGGATTTGAAACAATTGATACAAGAAATGCAATAAGATGCGATTTACCACTTCCGTAATTACCAATAATTTTCACTGCTTTATGTTTGGGTTGATTAAGATTCTTGAAAACCTCAAGTATTTGATTTTCAAGTGATTCAGAAATAATGTAACTTGAAATAATTTTTTTTATAGATTCTTCCGATTGTAAATCTGTATCAATATCAATAACATCTTTTATTACTTCAAAATTAAAAAGATGTCCAATTGCATCAGGATTTTTTTCGTAGGATTTGATTTGTTTTTTATTCTCTATTATTTCTTCAAAATCATTGGAAATGTCATTGATATTTACCATTAGAATGTCTTTAATCTCTTCATCGTAATAATCTTCTTCACCAATCGAGCTATGTGATATTCTGTTTCTGAGAATGTTTTCATCTTCAAGAAAGATTATTGCATTCTTGTTTCTGGTTCTGTATTTGAAAGCTCCTATTGGTGACATTTTCTGGAAAATACTATGATATAGAATTGAAGCATTGGTTAGAATTACATTATTTGGTTTTGATTCAAACCATTGTTTAAGCTCTTTTGAAATTAATAAATATTCTTCATCTTTCTCTGAGTGTTTTAATCTATCTTTTAGTGATAATAATTCAGATTCAACATCAATAAGAGTCCAATGATTTGATTTCAGATGAGAAATTAAACTTTTTTTTCTTTCTTCATTTTGCCCAACAATTGCTAATAGTTTTAATCTTAAATTATCTGCCTGTTTAAGTAAAAGATTAATATTTCTGCTCATTTCTATTCTCCAACTATTTTTTCACTGAACGAATCAATTTCACATTTGAGGTCAAGCGAAACTAATTTCGATGCTTATTTTTGTATTGCCGTTAATATATGCACGCTGCGCCCATTAAAAATGTACACATAACTAACCTATAGTTATAATAAATCTGTTGTACAATAACTCCCATAAAAAAGTTATTGTACACTTAATTACTTTGTCAATTCTATGTCTAATTATCAATGATGCAACTATTAGTAAAAATGAATAATCGAATTTGTATGTCAAGAATATTAGTATTTGTAGGCATCCCCCGAAAATTTTTCAAAATTCTTGAATCCACAATTGCA
>JAVCCD010000046.1 GCA_030765665.1 Candidatus Tenebribacter mawsonii
GAGGATTTCATTCAACTAAAATTTGGAAAGTTTTATCTCGTTTACAACCTTCCGAATCTTCATGTGTTAGAGTTATAAGAAAAGCTTCGGAAGGTGAATTTGAATTTTCAGGAGGAATAATGAAAAATCTACATATTTCTGATAAAGATAAACTGTTAACCGGCGTTTGCGCAGGAATCGGAGAATCGTTTGGAATTAATGCTAATATTGTGAGAGGGGTTTTTCTTGTTTCATTATTTTTTGGTTTTTCCGGTTTTTTCATCTATCTGATATTAACTGTTATCCTACCAAAAGGAGAAACAAAATCTGAAGTTATTGATGTAGATGATGAGGAAGAGAAAACCAAGATCTGCAGAAGCTGGAAAAAGCGAATGTTAGCCGGGGTTTGCGGTGGTTTCTCTAATTATTTCGGTTGGGATGTAAGCCTTGTTCGGATTGCTTTTGCTGCAATGACTTTAGCAGGAGGAATTGGGCTATTCCTCTATCTCTTCTTCTGGTTCATATTTCCTAATGAAGAATAAATTAATATTTTTCCCTGACTCTTCGTTAAAAGGTTAGCAAGTAGACTCCTCAGAGTGACGGGAATATTGTCATTCCCACGCAAGTGGGCATCTAATTCGCTGGTTCAATCTTGTAGATTGAACTAAATATTTTGGACGCATCAGAATGATACGTCCTGTTTAATATCTTTTTAGGAGGAGCAAAATGAAATTCTATTTCATAATATTTCTTATAGTTGTCACATTCTCACTTCAAGCACAGATCTCAAATCCAATTGAGATAAATGGAGAGTATTCTAGCAAAATGAGTAGTGGGCAGCGAGCTTATCAAATTGTTGATGGTACAGTTTTTTTGACATATAGTTATCAAGATCAGTACATATATTTTACTCGGATCAGCGCTGCAAATTACCAAACGCATACAAGTATTGATACATTAAATAATTGGTACGATCGTTTTACTGATCCTGCAATTCAAGTGTTGGAGAATGGCAATATTATTATTGTATATTCCGAAATAGAAAATTCAGACTTGGGATATTTAAAAATTGCAACCTCAATTGATAATGGAGTATCATTCAGTATCGATACAATTGAAATAATTGATTTTGGAGATCCGCATATTGTACAGAATGATGATGGCTTGGATATCTGTTATTCAAATAACTTTCAGGAAAAAAGTTTAGCTCAATTCCAACACTTTACAGAATATGAAAAATCAGAAAATGAAGATGGTGGTATTAATGCAGGAATATTGAAATTTTGGGGTGCAGATGAATATTTTGGACCAGTACATTCTAATGATGATATTTGGATCCAGAATTCTGGAGGTTGGCCGATATTCCATAGTATGGTTACAACTGCTGGCAGGATCATGGATTGGGCAACGGGAGCACCTGCCAATCAAAGTGCACCAATGGATCAAATATTCTTAGGTGGTTACGAAGAGGAGATTGAACCTTATGAACAGATAGGACTTGAAGAACTTCAAGCAAATTCACTCCAGTTGGGTAGTGATGATACTGATATTGTGTATGTGAAACTTAGTGCTGGAGCTTTTGAATGCATGTTTGGTCAGATCGAGCCGGTTAGAGTTGATACTTTTAGTGTTTACAGTTGGTTTCCACAAAATGCAGAAGAGGCAAATGCTGTTATAAATAATGGTGGCAACTGGTATGAAGACGCAGATCATATCTGGACAAATTATGTTACGATCTATGATACACTCTGGACAGTAGGAGGTTCTTTCCCAGTTACTGACCAATCTGTTTGGGTAGGTGATGCTGAACTTTGGATAGAAGGTGAAGTTTACGGATCTCAAACTTGGGCAAGTGCAGATACAATATTTATTGTTGGTGATATTACTTATGCCAATACACCACCAGGAAGCCCACCTGATGAGCCCGGTAATTTAAATACGACCGATTACTTTGGTCTTGTTTCGGCAGAGAAGATCTTGATAAGATATAAACACAAAGATCCTTTTGAAGATATGGAATTGCGTGATGACAATTGTGATGACATAATATTATATGGAACTTATGCTGCATTGGGGGTCGGAGACACTCTTGTTTATGGAGAAATGGCGTGTCATTACGATGGGATATTTACTCCACAATATCAACATCCGCATGGTTCCACACCAGATTTTACAGCTCTAAGTCCATATAATACATCACTGGATACTCTCTATACCTATGTAGATCTGCATAAATATGTTTTTCCGCAAAACGAGATGTTACCCCCTGGATATGAAGGTTTTGAACTTCATGGTGGTCAACCAGTGGTTAATCAAACTTGCGGATTCCCTTATGAAAGTCCTGCTTATGTAAATTCATATCCAAATAATATTCCAGATAATTACATTTATCCTTATGGTACAGATTATCCCTGGTATAATCCTGTTTGGCCGGAATCATCAAATGATATAGTTTTTGAAAGAGGTGTTATAACAATGTTTGGTTCATTATCACAAACTCGTCGTGGTTATATTCATCGTTCGGGAGGTGATCTATATAATCATCCTGGAGAAAATGAATGGGATTTGGATGAATATCATTACGATGGATCTCACGGTTCAACAGGTTATGATAAAGATTATTATTATGATTCTCGTTTAACTTCTGTACAACCTCCAAACTTTCCAAGAGTAATTCAATCTCCAGAAGTTCCTAGAAATATTACTGTACTTCATTCTTCCAATAATGGGCAGAACTTTTCTGAATCTTATGTAGAAGAAGTAGACGAAGCTTTACAGTCGCTTTGGATGGATTCAGATGGAGAGAGTTTGATAATTGCTTATCAAACTGTTAACGATCTTTCCCATTTTCATTTCCTGATCTCGGATGATGATCCACAGGAATATGAGCATTATGCAGTAGATAGTGAGGGAAGCGTATTGAAAAATGCACACATAAGTGGGAACAGTATTTATGTGTTGGCAGAGCTTTATAATCATGATCAAATATATCGCTATCAACTTGGAAACCCTTTACCTGTACTAGTTCAGAGTTTTGGTCCGGGATTTCATTTAGATGATTTTACAGTTGGTGAATCCGGTGCTCTTGCCTATGTTCATGAAACAAATTATTCTTCTAATTCAATGAATTTGGATTTCCGTTTTAATACTGAGAATGGAGAAATGGCAGGAATCGTAAACTGGGATTATCCATTTAATGATTTCTCTTATGCCGACTCCAAGGTTAGCATCAAACTTGATGAAGAAAACACAGTTTATTCTACTGTTCTACTCGATGATTATGCAAACAATTATTCTCAAGGACAACTCAACCTTCTCTCTGGAGAATTAGAGGGAATTGTAAAAATTATTGATGATGAAATAATTTCTCCAAAAACTAGTATGAATATTTATCCTAATCCATTTAATCCGGAAACAACGATAAGTTTCTCATTACAGTCAGAAAGCATAGAAAATGCAGAAATAAATATTTACAATGTTAAAGGACAAAAAGTAAGAACAATTTCCACTTTTGGTAATCCTGAACTTGTTGAAGGATCTGTTATTTGGAACGGAAAGGATACAAATAACAAAAGTGTTTCCACTGGAATTTATCTTTTTGAACTTAAAACAGATGGAAAAGTACATGAAACAAAGAAGGGCTTGTTGTTGAAATAATTATCAGTCATCCTGACGAATCTTGTACAAAGCTCTCTTAAGGAAGGATA
>JAVCCD010000174.1 GCA_030765665.1 Candidatus Tenebribacter mawsonii
CAATTTTATGATTTAACTGAAGATGAAATCGAATATGTTAAAAATTATGAAATTGATTTTAGGATAACCAAATCGACTTAATGGTGTATAAACTCTACGAATTAACTTATGAAGAAATAAAAATTGTAGATGCGGAATTTGATAAAGTTCTCGCTGAGTTTGGTTTGAGTAAAGTGGATTTTGAGAGGATGAGTGTGGAGGAATTGGGTAAATTGTGAGAATTAAAATTGATTCAATAATCGGAATTGCATAAAATGTTGAATAACTACAAAAAAATCCGAGACCTTGGTAAAGGCGGTTTTGGTGAAGTATTTCTTGCCGAGGAAAAAACTTCAGGCAGAAAAGTAGCAATAAAGTGTTTGCTGGAAAAAGTACCTGAAAACCAAAAATCTATTCTACACGAAATCGAAACTGTTTCCAAACTCTCTCATTCAAATGTTATTAATTACCTGCACAGCTTTTATGATAATGGTTTGCTTTATTTGGTAATGGAATATTGCAGTGGTGGTTCTTTACGAGATATTCTAAAGCAAAAAAATATTTCGTACAATATCGCTTTAAAGTATTGTTCAACAATTGCTGCAACTTTGGATTTTATTCACAATAAAGGGATAATTCATCACGATATAAAACCAGATAATATTTTATTCGACAGCAATAATAATCTGAAAATTACTGATTTTGGTATTTCCAATTCATTAACTGGAACAATTCCATATCTTGCTCCAGAAATGTTTGATTACAATCCTTCCAACAGAGATGACAGTCGAATTGATGTTTATGCATTAGGTATAACTTTGTATGAAATGATTTCAGGTACAAATCCTTTTTGGCATCTCTCCGAAAATGAAATCAGAGCAAAACACGATGAAATGGATTTTGATTTTAGTGGTTTTCCAGAATGGGTTCAGAATATTATTCTAAAAGCAATTCATAAAACACCTGAATTGCGATTTCAATTTATGAAGGATTTTAAAGACGCTATCATTGCTAAAAATGTTCCTATTCTCCTGAGTAAAGATATGATTGATGCTGGGAATTTAGCAATTAAATCCGATAGAGCATTAAAGAGAAAACGCTGGAAAAATATTCTAAGCGAATTGAAATATGCAGATACAACAATTTATCCGAATAATGTAAATATCAAAATCCAATTAGGCAGATATTATCTTTTTATGAGAAAATTAAGTGAAGCAAAAGATTATTTCGAATCTGCCAAAAAGCTTAATCCCCGAATTAGTATTCAAAAAGAGCTTGGTAATATTTACCTTGAATTAAGACAATATCCATTTGCAATTTCCCTTCTCTCAGATCACATCAATCTAAATCCCGCAGATTTAGAAGCACATAATTTGTTAGTTAAATGCTATTATGAAACAGATCGTTACGAAGTTGCAATTGATCATTTAACAATGTTATTAAAGTTCAGTGATGATAAACCTTGCTTTTACAATAATTACTACATATGCAAAGCTTTAAAAAAAATGAATTATGAATATCTCAAACCTTCACGGGATCAATTGAAGAATCCGTTTTTGAAGTATAATTATTCAGTCTATACCGAAAGTGACAAGTCTTGGAATATTGACGGGAAACCGACTCTTAAATCTAAACTTCTTTTTCAAGATTTCAGATATGATCAAATTAATAATTCTGATAATGTTATCGAAATAAAATTTAATAATCATACTACAAAATTTACTAACGAAATCATTTCATTTGGCAGAACTGGTTTTGATAATGATTTTTGCATTTCCGAAAGTAATAATATCAGCAGAAGACTGTTTGTAATTATCAATTGTAAGAATGATGTCTGGTTGTATAATTTGAGCAATTTGGATTTTTTTGTGGATAACGTAATAATAAAAGATAAAATATTTCTGTCAGGTCTTCACGAAATCAAAATATCTGACTACAATTTTTCAATTAAAACAGATATAAATTTGTTATTTTGAGTGAGTGTGATAGTAATGAGATTTGCCTGTAACAAACGTGCCCACAATAAGCAAGATGAAAAGCAAGAAGAACGTGGCATATGCCAAACATTAGTGGCAAAAAATTAAATATACGGAGGAAAAATGAAGAAAATATTTGTATTTTTTATATTAACAATTTCAGCTTTACTATTTTCACAAAATAGATTAGAAAGGAATCTGGTAGGGCAGTGGACATTTGATGATCCTGAAAACCTAACGATAAGTTCCGTTGGTAACAACTTAGAACTTGTTGGATCGCATTTAGCAGTGGAAGGACCGGAACCGGGTGATGGTGCTGTGAATATTGGTGTTGGAAGTTATTATGAATGTTATCATGATATCCCTGCAAACGGTGGCAGTACAAGCTGGGTAAATGATTTCACCATTGTTATCGATGTGAAAATACCGCAATTAAATCAGTGGTACTGTTTTTATCAAACTAATCCTACAAATATTAATGACGGAGATTGGTTTATCAATCCTTCCGGAAATGTAGGTGTAGGTGATACTGGTTATTCTAGTGAGACAATAAATCCAGGTGAATGGTATAGACTGGCAATTTCTGCGAATTTGGGTGAGCATTACAATTATTTTTTAGATGGTCAGCCATTGCATGATGGTGGACCACAAAATTATAACGGTCGTTTTGCATTATATCCGGAAAATCCAGTTCTGTTCTTTGCCGATAACAATAATGAGGATAATGCTTTTGATATTGCCAATATTATGTTGTACGATACAGATCTAACAGCTTCTGAAATCGCTGAACTTGGCGGCTTTGGTCATGTGATAGTTCCTCCCGAGAATATTTATATGGCTTCCTATCTACAAACTCCTACTCCCAATTCGGTGTATATTAGCTGGCATGAAAACAACTTTACTGAATCGATTGTGGAATATGGTTTAACTGAAAATTTGGGAGAAGTGCAGACTGGAGATCATTTTGAATTTGATGATGGCAGGATTTGGCATACTACTCAATTGACAGGACTCACTCCCGATACAAGCTACTATTATAATTGCGTTACGGATACAGCAAATTCTGAAATAAGAAGTTTTCGAACTCAACCTGACTCGGATTCAGGGCACATAAGATTTGCTGTTTATGGAGATAACAGAACGGATATTGAAATGCACAAGGAAGTGATCCTTGCACTGAAAGAAACGGTAGAAGAAGTTTATAATCAGGATCTTAAAGATTATTTGAATGTTGTGCTGAATGTAGGTGATATTGTCTCGACCGGATGGAACCTGTCTCAATATGAAAATGAGTATTTTAATGCGATAGCACCTGTTTCAGGAAACGTTCCGTTCATGATATCTATCGGAAACCATGAGGGTGAAGCACAGTATTTTTATGATTATATGAAATATGAAGATGTGCAGGGTGCTGAAGGTGAAAAATATTTTTCTTTTCAAATCGAATCAATCTTGTTCATCTCTTTGAACAGTAATATACAGGGAAATACTCAGCTGAACTGGCTACAGCAACAACTTGATAGTGCTGAGGTGAATGAAGATATTTCCTGGATATTTACTTTCTTGCATCATCCAGGTAGAAGCGAGATCTGGCCCGATGGAAATACAAGCTGGGTACAAAATTCAGTAATCCCGATGCTGGTTCAATACGAGAAGGTTGAAGGCTTATTCTATGGACATTCGCATAATTATGAACGCGGATTTTGGGATACCGGAAACTTGAGATTGCTGCTGGCAGGCGGAGGTGGTTCTATATTAGACAGATGGGGAATGTATGGCAATCAAACTGATTATCATGAAATCCAAAGGGCTCACGATTATTACGGTTACACTATTTTCGATGTGGATTTAGATGATAGTTCTTACACTGCCGAAAGCTATAGTCTGGGACATGCCGATCTTCCTATGGATAATGTTGTTTTCGATACTTTTGCCAGATACAGAAATATGGATCCCCCTGAAACACCACTTGCATTAAGTCCAGTTGGAACTAGCTCAGATGTTCTTGTAGCCTCTCATTTCACTTCGGAAGTAGGAATTTTATCCTCACATTTTCAACTCTCTGATGAGGAGGGTAACTGGCAAAATTCGATCACAGATGAGATCAGGCATTGGGAGAATATTTATGGTGACAGTGGTGCTCCAGATTACATTCCTACAGATTTAAACGAGAATATTGATCTGAAAAGATTACAAATGGAAAATTTGCAATTTGAAACTACATATTGGTGGAGAGTGCGTTACAGAGACCAAAACCTGAATTGGAGTGAATGGTCTGAGTCAGTGGAATTTGTGTATATGGCTTTCATTGTTCATGCCAATTTTACAGCTGAAGTTACAGAAGGTGAGTCTCCACTGGAAGTGCGATTTACTGATCTTTCTTTGGGAAATGTAACGAATTGGAATTGGGATTTGGATGGAGACGGTGAGATCGACAGTAATGAGCAAGATCCGACTTTTATTTATTCAACAGCAGGAACATACAGCGTAACTTTAACTGTTGTAATAGACGGATTGCCATATGCCGAAACCAAAGAAAATTACATAGCCGTTTACGGTATGGATGCAGAAGATATCGAACTATCAACACCGAACTATGGATTGAATAATTATCCAAATCCATTCAATCCAACAACAACCATATCTTTTTCGGTAACACAAAACTCCGATTTTGTGAATCTTCAAGTTTATAACATCAAAGGACAAAAAATCAAAACTTTAGAACAAAATGAATTTACAAAAGGATTTCATTCAATTATCTGGGATGGTAATGATGAATCAGGTAAACCTGTAAGTTCAGGAATTTATTATTATAAATTGAATGTTAACGGTAAAACTGAAGTAGTGAAAAAGTGTTTACTGTTAAAATGAGAGAAGAAGCTGCTAACAGGCGTATCATCGGGTTGGGTTAGCTGTCCGTTATGGCTTGAATCTTACGATTCGAAGCTTGGACACAAGATGATATTCCGGCTAATAAATGGTATCAGAAACAAAATTTCAAATATATTGAAGGATATTTAAATGTTTATGGAGGAGCAAGATTAGTCGCAGATGATGTTGGAGAAATCTTAGGAGTAAGAAGTGTTAATTTTGAGGCAGCACTTGAAAGAAAAAGTGAATTAGTAAAAAAATTCAACAGAGTGCACGAAGTTCGATTATACGAATTAAAGTTTTAAACTTGTTTTTTAAAATTGTTATTCTACTTGACCTGTTAGAAACATAATTTTTAAATAGGAAAAATTATGTTAATAATATAAGAAGCAAAATAATAAAAAAGGAGATTAATTGAAAAATATGAAAACAACGATTAAAAAAAACTATGATTGC
The DNA here is from genome assembly GCA_030765665.1 of Candidatus Tenebribacter mawsonii. Taxonomy (GTDB): domain Bacteria; phylum Cloacimonadota; class Cloacimonadia; order Cloacimonadales; family TCS61; genus Tenebribacter; species Tenebribacter mawsonii. Next base: position 5,283 of record JAVCCD010000174.1, read on the forward strand.
GTAAAAGCTGTTAGAAAAGAACGAGAAAGGATAGCAAAAGAAACTAATGGAAAGACTCCTGAAAGTATTTTAGAATATTTCAGGAAAAAACGAATTGAGCACAATTCACCAAAAGCTTTGAGCGATGATTCATTATCAAATAAATGGGCATAACAAAAATGCACACGCCAGAATTCATTTAAAAGTTTTGTGGTTTATTTTGGGCTTAGTTTGCATCAAAAGTTTGGTGGTTTGCGAGAGATGGCGTGTCGCATTCCAAACATTAATCAACCTTCCGCTTCGCTCCATGTTGATTAATGCCTATTTAATATAGTGACGTAAGTTCTTGACCTGAAAATTGATAAAGAATTTCTGATAAGATTGTTTGGAGGAAACAGTAAAATGATAGAAGAAAAATATACGCAATTGTTGTTGTCCAAACAAATAACAGGAATAACAACAATAGCTGTTACACACAAGTTGTAGGTAATTTAAATAATCTCTCGAAAACAACGGGAACTTGAATATGGAAAACGAAAAGACAGAAATTAAATTAATGCCAAAGATAGAATTGCATGTTCATATTGAAGGAGCAACTTCTCCACAAACTTACTTTTCATTAGCGAAAAAAAATCAAGTCAAACTACCATGTAATAACTTAATCGAATGGAAAAAATACTTTAACTTCACGGACTTCAATCATTTCATAGACGTTTATGGAATGGCAGTTTCAACTATTAAAAAGGCTGAAGATTTAGCATTAATAATAGAGAAATTTTATGAATATCAAGAACAGAACAATATAATTTATTCTGAGGCATTTTTAAGTGCATCGTTCCTTGTTGAGACTTTTAGAAATCAAGAAATTTTGGAAGCAATTCTATTTGGAAAGCAACAGGGAGAAAATAAGTATAAAACAAAAATTAATTTAATTCCTGATATATCGAGACACCTTCCTGAAACACAAAGTAAGGTTTTAGAATTAGCAATTGAAGGATACAGAAAAGGCATTTTTATTGGACTTGGACTTGGTGGAATGGAAGTCAATTATCCGACAAATCTATTCACTGACACATTTTCTAAAGCAAAGGAAACTGGTTTAAGAGTAGTTGCTCATGCAGGAGAAGCTGTTGGTCCTGAAAGTATTTGGGAAGCAATTAACGACCTTAATGTTGAGAGAATTGGACATGGGATCAGAAGCATTGATGATGAGAACTTAATAAAATACCTTAGAGATAATCAGACTCCCGTTGAAGTTTCACCTACAAGCAATTATAATCTTGGGATAGTAAGCAGTTCTGAGAGACATCCAATTCGGGAAATGGTAGACAATGGATTAAATTGTTCAATAAATACGGATGACCCTGAAATGTTTTCAACAAATATATCTACAGAATTTGAATTGCTTTACTCTCAAGGTTTTTCATTAAAAGAACTTTATCAACTTAATAGAAACGCTATTGATTCAAGTTTCATTGATTTTGATGAAAAACTTAAATACCATAAAATATTGGATGAATTCAAAACTAGCTATAACAATGTATTTTAAAAATAATCGTGATAATAGTAATTTACTTCATCTGGAATGTAATTTCAAGATGATTATTAGTTCTCGTAAAGAATAAGCATAACAAACAGCTCCACAGCGAAGCAAGAAGAAAAGCTGAGAGAGCGTGGCAGCTGCCAAACATTA
>JAVCCD010000070.1 GCA_030765665.1 Candidatus Tenebribacter mawsonii
AAGTGTTTTTGTAAGAGAAGGATTTCAAAGTTTGGATTTTGGAACAGAGCAAACTTTTGAAGTCATAACCTGGAACATCGAGCATTTTCCCAAAAATTTAGGCGTAACTGTAGAATACACAGCTCAAATAATTCGTGGTCTTGATGCTGACATTTATGCTCTACAGGAAATTGAGAGTAATTCATATTTTGAAGATGTTATCGAAATGTTGAACAATGATGATAATGAAAATACCTGGGATGGATATCGTGCTTCATCGGCTAGTTATTCTGTTAATCTTGCCTATATTTACAAAAGCAACCAAGTACAGATAAATAGTATTTATGAGATCTTAACTGATGATTGGTATGCATTTCCTAGAGATCCGCTTGTTATGGAATTTACATTCAGTGGGAATGATATTGTGCTAATTAATAATCACTTAAAAGCCGGTGGAGATAGTGAAGATGAAGCTCGTAGGCTCGATGCGTGTCAAAAATTAGATCTATACATTTCAGATAATTTTCAGGATGATGAAGTGATTTTGGTGGGTGATTTGAATGATGATATAACTGAACCGGAAAGTTCGAATGTGTTCTGGTCATTTATTAATGAACCACTGGAATATTCTATTACAGATATGGGAATAGCAGAGGGTTCATCTGTTTACTGGTCGTATCCTAGCTGGCCCAGTCATCTTGATCACATCTTAATAACAAATGAGCTGTTTGATGAATTTATATTAGAAGATTCTGATATTCAAACATTATGTGTTGGCGATATTCTTGATGGTGGTTGGGGTGAATATGATGACCGTGTATCAGATCATCGGCCGGTTGGCTTGAAACTTGCATTTTAAGATTTTGGACGATTAAGGGTAATCGTTCCTACTTAAAGAAATTTAATATTCAGGAGGATTTATGAAAAATTTTATTATTATTTTTATCATTACGGTTTTTTTTGTGACTACTTTAGCATCTGAAACTTCTTATGTGCCAGGACAGATCATGATTCAACTTTCTAGCTTTGACGAAGATGTAATTATGGATCTGGAAACTGACATGAAAACAATAAACTTACATAAAATCAGATTACTTTCTGGAAGAATGAACATCTGGTTATTCGATTTTGAAGTAGGAAAGCTTTCTGACTCCAGAATAAAACAACAACTTATCGATCACACTTTGGTTCAGAAAGCTCAGTTCAATCATTATACATCACAGCGTGAGATCTTTCCAAATGACGAATCTTTTGAATTGCAATGGAACATGTTCAATAATGGAGGCATAGGTGTTGAAGATGCAGATATTGACGCTACAGATGCCTGGGAGATAACAGAAGGCGGTGTAACTGTGCTGGGAGATACACTTGTAATCGCAGTAATTGACGGTGGATGCGATCTTACACATGAAGATTTAAATCTTTGGAAGAACGTGCATGAAATTCCAAATAATAGCATAGACGATGACAACAATGGCTATGTTGATGATTATGATGGATGGAATGCTTACAATCATTCAGGGAACGTACCTACAGATAGTCATGGAACACATGTATCTGGAATTGCCGGTGCAATTGGGAACAATGAGCTGGGTGTTGCAGGGGTAAATTGGAATGCTAAGATCATGCCGGTTGCAGGTGATTCTAGCGTAGAATCTGTTGTAGTAGAAGCTTATGGATATGTGTTGGAAATGCGTAAGATATATGATGAAACGGGCGGAGAATTTGGAGCTTATATAATTTCAACTAATGCCTCTTTTGGAGTTGATTATGGTAATCCTGCCAATTATCCTTTGTGGAGTGCAATCTATGATTCTTTAGGAGTGGCAGGAGTTCTAAGTGCTGCTGCTACAATGAATATTCATACAAATGTGGATGAAGTTGGTGATATGCCGACAGCTTGTGAAAGCGATTATCTGATAACAGTGACCAATACAACAAAATACGATGTGAAACACAGTATGGCTGCCTATGGTTTAGAAACAATAGATCTTGGAGCACCTGGAAGCAGTGTTTACGCTACAAATTATAATAATGGTTATTCATTTAAAACTGGTACCTCGATGGCAACTCCTCATGTTGCCGGTGCAGTGGCAATGATGTTTTCTGCAGCAACAGAAGAATTTTTATTGGAATATGAAGCTAATCCTGCTCTAAAATGTTTAGAAGTGAAGCAGTATATTCTTGATGGAGTTGATATCCTGCCAGATCTGGACGGATTTACAGTTTCTGGGGGTAGGTTAAACCTGAATACTTCTCTCGAATTGATGCCGAACGTAAATATTATTGAAAATGATCTACCTGCTTCAGCGATCCAATTAGCAAATTATCCAAATCCATTTAATCCTACTACAACAATTTATTTTGAGCTTAACACACAAAACATCGTAAATCCTGAAATTGGGATTTATAACTTAAAAGGACAAAAGATAAATAATATTCCAGTTAACCTGAATGGAGATGAAGGATCGGTTAATTGGAATGGAACCGACCAAAATGATCAACCTGTTTCTAGTGGAATATATTTTTACAAATTGAATATTGAAAATTCCCCTGTGAACAAGATGATATTAATGAAATAGGAGATTTCATGAAAAGAATTATACTCACAATTTGTCTTTTACTTACAGCAGTTTTATGGGCAGAAGAACTTCCAAAAATTGAATATGATAAACTAACAATTGGAGAAGAACAAACGTTAGAAATTATGACCTGGAATATCCAGAATTTTCCTAAAAGTGAATTCAGTATTCATTACGCAGCGGAAGTTATTAATGCCATTGATGCCGACATTATAGGTTTACAGGAGATCGAGAGTGATTCTGCCTTTGTTGTTCTACTGGAAAATTTACAGAAGCAAGATCCGGAAGATAAATGGAATGGATTCCGGGCAAATACAAATGAATGGGAAATGAACCTGGCTTATCTCTATAAATCGAGTGTAATAAAAGTGGATACCATTTACCAGATCTATCCCGATGATGAAATTTATCATAAACCATTTCCCAGAAAACCTCTGATATTGGAATTTTCTTATGTCGAGCAGAAATTTTATGTTATTAATAATCACCTAAAAGCAATGCCGGGCGAGAAGAACGTTGTGCGCAGAAAAGAAGCCTGCAGATTGTTGCATGAATACATTGAAGAATTCTTACCGGAAGAAAATGTAATATTATTAGGAGATCTGAACGATCAACTTACCGATGCAGTAGATGAAAATTCTTTCAATGTCTTTTTGGACGATAAGCAGAATTACTATTTTGCAGATTGGCTTATTGCGGCAGATAGTACAGCCAATTGGAGTTATCCATATTGGAAATATCGTGGACATATCGATCACATTCTCATCTCCAACGAACTTTATGATGAATACGAAAATGCAGATTCATTTGTAAAAGTGATAACTATAGATAAATTTATGGAAGGTGGAGAAGACTCCCGTTATAAATATATTACAGATCACCGACCGGTTGT
>JAVCCD010000289.1 GCA_030765665.1 Candidatus Tenebribacter mawsonii
AATATTCCATCAGGCAACTCAGTATATTGTACAGATGACTTTGATATAAGTATTGCCGAAGATGTTTTGGGTGGTACAGAGCTTAGACTTGATATCGAGATAGAAGATAATGCCGGCAATACCTGGAACGATATGATCTTTCTGGTAGTGGAAGGTGCTAATCTTGATGTAACAGATTATACAATTGATGATGCAAATGGTTATCTTGATCCGGGTGAAACTGTAGAGATGATTGTGACATTACAGAATAATGGACTTGTTACAGCAAATGCAGTTTATGGTGAACTTACTTCACCTGATAGCCGCGTAACAGTATCAGATGCTGAAGGATATTTCAGTTATATAACTGGAGAAGGCGGACAGGGAAGTAATAACGCAGATACATTTGAATTAACAGCTGGAGCTCAGCTTGTAGTGGGAACTCAGATAATGATGGAGCTTCATCTCTATAATGCAGATGGATATGATTCAACAGTACAGTTCCTGTTGGGTATTGGAGAGGTTACAATTACCGATCCGGTAGGACCTGATGCTTATGGTTATTTCTGTTATGATGATGGAGACATTGATTATTTAAGTGTTCCAACTTATGATTGGATCGAGATAAATACTATTGGCACAAACCTGAATTTATATGATATTGGAGATACAGGTGATATTGAAACTATTAATGATCTTCCTATAACTTTTAGAATGTATGGAGAAGAATATGATTCAGCTACAGTATGTTCTAATGGTTGGATAGCGCCAGGTGGAAGCACACAAGCATCTTTCATGAACAGTCCGATCCCGGGACCACAAGGTCCATCTCCAATGATAGCACCTTTCTGGGATGATCTTAAAACAGCTAGTGGTGATGTTTATTGGTATTATGACTCATCATTGCATACATTAATAATAGAATGGGATCACGTTCAGAATGATGAAGATAGCAATGAAGAGACATTCCAGGTAATTTTATACGATGCGAATTATTATCCAACAATTACTGGTGATAGCCAGATAAAGTTCCAATATAAGGTTATCAATAATACCAGTGCTGGTAATTATCCTAGTCAACATGGGCAATATGCAACCGTAGGCTTAGAAGATCCAAGCGGGTTGATCGGATTAGAATATACCTTTAATAATACATATCCTGAAGCAGCCAAACATTTACAAAATGAATTTGCTCTACTCTTTACTGGTCCGTCAATTCCAGTTGAAATACCTTTTTTAGTGTATGGTGGCTTAACAATAATTGATGCAGATGGCAATGGACAGGCTGATTTTGGTGAAGATATATCACTTGATGTATTGTTGAACAATCTGGGAGAAAATCCCGCTACTAATGTATCTGCAGAGATTTTATCAACAGATAATTACATAACAATAAATCAGGCAACATCAGCCTATAATAATGTTCAAGGTGGAGGATCTGCGAGTAACCAGACCTATTTTGAAATTTCAGTTGATGAAGATTGTCCTGATGGACACTCAGCAAATATCGAAATGAATATAACAAGCGATGAAGACACTTGGATACTTTATTTCATCTTAGAGTTAAACTCGCCAATAATTGAGTTTGAAACAATATTCATTGATGATGGAGAAGATGGGATAATTGACCCTGGTGAAACAGCAGACATCTATGTATCATTTATAAATAGTGGTGGATCTGATGCCTATAACACAATAAGCCAAATATTTGAATCTGACCCATATGTAATACTGAACACTTCAACTTATGAATTTGGTACATTTGGTTCTGGTTCAATAATGACAGCATTATATAATGTGAGTGTAGCCTATTCTGCTCCTGTTGGTCATGTTGCTGACATTTCAGTTGAAATAGAAGCAGATCAGAATTTTTCATGTACAGCTGAATTTGAATTGCAAATTGGATTCTCATTTGTAAGTGAAGGTTTTGAATCGGGTGATTTTGATAATTACGATTGGGTTATGGGAGGTTCAGCAAATTGGGTGATCTCCACTGATGCGATCGAAGGTGTTTATAGCGCAAAATCGGGAACCATTACTCATAATCAGCATACTGATCTACAACTTACTATGGATGTCCTATCTGATGGTGAAATCTCATTTTATCGTAAGGTTTCCTCAGAAAACAATTATGATTATCTGGAATTCTATATTGATGGAGCTATGCAAGAAGACTGGGCTGGTACCGTTGGTTGGAGTCAGGTTACTTACTTTGTACAAGAAGGAACGAGAACCTTCAAATGGGTTTATGATAAAGATGGCAGTGTTAGCACTGGAAGTGATTGCGCATGGATAGATAACATCATCTTCCCACCAAGCGGAGCAATTTCTGATATGGGATTTATAGAAGGAAATGTGACGCTTATAGACGGGAATGGCAATGTAGAAGATGTATTTCTGACAGCGGGAACGAATATAACTCATCCAGATGTGAATGGTGACTATATTTTAGCACTTCCAGCTGGCACATATGATATAATTGCAAGTTTAGATGGATATGATACTATTACAGAATATGATGTTCAGATAGTTATAAATCAAACAGAAGTTATTGACTTTGAATTAACATCGTTACAAGCACCGGAAGGTCTTATTGCTTCCGTAAGCAGTAATGATGTAATGTTGGAATGGAACATGGCTGCAATGAGAACAACCAGTAGAGCAAAAGCAAATTTAAACAGCAGTAAGTCTCAAATGAGCAGGATGGAACTTGAAGATTCTAATTCAGCTCAAACAACAACTCGTTCCCTTATCGGTTTTAAACTTTACAGAAACAGTACAGAGATCGTGCAGATAAACGATCCATCTTTAACTTCCTATGGTGATATGGGTTTAGATTCAGGAGATTATTCGTATTATGTAACAGCTTTGTATGATGATAACTTTGAATCCTTACCTTCTAATTCTGCAGAAATAACAGTAATGCTTGATCCACCTGTAAATCTTTCGGCTCAAGCTCAACAACCGGATATTGTTCTTAACTGGGATGCTCCCACAGATTTAAGAGTTCTTACAGGATATAAAGTATATAGGAATAGTACCTTTATTATAGATGTAACAGAAATAACCTATACGGATATGGATCTTCCTCTTGGAACGTATACATATTATATCACTGGAATGTATGGGCAATTCGAATCTATTGCATCCAATGAAGTTTCTGTTGAGCTTACAGAATCTGATGATCCTCAAATTCCAATACATACCAAGCTTATTGGGAACTATCCAAATCCCTTTAATCCGGAAACTAAGATTGAATTTAGTTTACTGGAAGCACGTGATGTAGATTTGGTGATATACAATATTAAAGGTGAAAAAATTAAAAAGCTTGTTGACGGCAAAATGGCTGCAGGATTTCATTCCGCCGTTTGGAATGGTGAAGATGATTTCGGCAAAAAAGTGGCAAGTGGTATCTATCTTTACAGGTTCAAAACAGACGAAATAGATCAAACAAAAAAAATGATGTTAATTAAATAATTGGGGGAATTGTGAAAAAAATTCTTATACTGACACTACTGTTATTAACAGTAAATTCACTATTTGGTGTCATAGAATATCAAAGATCTGGCGATGGGTTGCGAATGACGTTTGTTAATGATGACAACTCATTAGAACAAAGTAATCTGGAGCAGATTGTTGCCTTACCATCAAGAAGTGTTGAAATCCTTATTAATGATTGTATTGTCGAGGAGTATTCTACTGATGGAGAACTTCTGAGAACAAGATCTGGTGTTGGAAAAGATCATATTGAGATTCAAAATAGTTTTATTATGCGAGATCTTTATGCTCATCAATTTAGCATAAATAAAATTAAGGAGTCAGACGGTGTTTCTTCAGTAATAAAAAGTATTGATATTGAAATTAGAATGACTGATCCTGTCCAAATTCCTCAAACTGTATCAGCTGCATTTCTACCTCTTTATAAATCTCTTATTGATAATTTCGATAGATCATACTTGCGGGATGCTTCAGTTGCTCCATCTAAAATGTTGATTATAACACATCAAAGCTTATTGGGTTATACACAGGTTTTTACCGATTGGAAAAATCAAAAAGGTATTGAAACGGAAGTAGTAATTAAAAGTGATATCGGTACAACAAGTGCTCAGATAAAAGATTATATTCAAAATGTTTATGATACATCAGAAGTTCCTCCGGATTATGTTCTTCTTACCGGTGATACAGATGGTGATTATGAAATACCTTCTTTTTATATTGTAAGTACCGGTGGAGAAAGCAATGTTACTGATCATCCTTACACACTTTTAGATGGTGATGATTATTTTCCTGAAATGATTATTGGTAGGATGTCATTTGATAGCGTAATTGAATACCAAACAATAATTTCTAAAACTCTTAGTTATGAGAAAACACCATTTATGGGAAGTACTCACTGGTTTGAGAATGCTACATTAGTTGCTGGAAATTACAGTTCTTCACCTCCAATGCCCACTACACCTGTAAAAGCTACGAAATGGTTAAAAGATAAAATGATAGATTATGGTTACAATAATATTGATGAATTTTATTATTGGCCTCCATATTATAACGTTTTTCCAGGCTCTGCCCAGATCACAGCTTCTATAAACGCTGGTGTTGGAGTTGTTAGCTATAGAGGTTGGGGAGATGCCAATGGTTGGCACTATCCGCTTTATCATCGTGAACATCTTGATGATCTAAATAATGGTGAGATGTTGCC
>JAVCCD010000211.1 GCA_030765665.1 Candidatus Tenebribacter mawsonii
AAGATGCAGATGGAGATGAAATTGCCAACAACACATATTTCTATAAGGTCAAAGCTAAACAATTAATCAATAACAAAATTACAGAGAAAATTGGTAAATTGATTATTTTAAAGTAGAGAGTTGACAAGAAAAAGTAATAATTTTCTTTTGAACAGCTAAAAAGGTTATATATAAAAAATTTGTAATAATATATAATATAAATGCGGAGGACATATGGAAAACATTAGGAATATTGCTCTTGTAGGAGCTATTGGTGCTGGAAAGACCAGTCTTGTTGAGCAGATGCTATTTAACTCTAAAACAACAAACAGGATTGGTAAAATTGATGACGGTACAACTGTCATGGACTTTAATCCAGAGGAAATTGAAAGAAAATCATCAGTTTCTTTAGGTATTGCAAATCTTATGTGGAAAAAAAATAAGATAAATATCGTGGATGCACCAGGGTTAGTCGATTTTAGTTCAGAACAGATTTCTGCTTCGATTGCCGCAGAAACGATTTTATTTGTAGCAAATGGAGCGTCAGAATTTGATGTAAGCCTTGAAAAATCAATTGAATTACTTGTAGACAGACCAGTTGTAAAAGGATTTATAATTAATAGATTAGATAATGAAGGTGCTGATTTTAATAAGGCAATTGAAAGAATCAGAGAGAATACAGATTTTAATCCAACACCAATTTTAATACCAATTGGAAGCGAGCATAAATTTTCTGGTGTAATTGATATTGCAAAAGGCAAAGCTTTTAAAAATGGGCAAGAGATTGAAATCCCTGCTAATATGACTGATCAGGTTGAAGAAAGAAAGATGGAATTGATGGAAGCAGTTGCAGAGAGTAATGACGACCTTCTCGAAAAGTACTTTGAAGTTGGTGAACTTACAAAAGAAGAGATGACTATAGGTTTAAAAAGTGCCATCTCACAAGGAAAATTAACGCCAGCTTTTGCAACATCTGCAACTCATGATATCGGAGTAACTGACCTGATGGATGCAATTGTTGAATATTTGCCTTCACCAGCCGATAGGAATGAAATTCAAGTTATTCAAAACAATGAAGAAAAAATTATCCAACTTAGTGACACAGGAGACCTCTTTGCATATGTATTCAAATCATTCTCAGATCCAAATGTTGGTGACATTTCTTATGTAAGAGTTTTCTCAGGTAAAATGACTAGTGGATCTGATGTGTATATCCCAGAAAAGGATAGTAAAGATAGAATTGGTTCAATGTATTATGTTAATGGAAAGAACAGAGTTGATACAGATGAATTGAAAGCTGGAGATATAGGTGGTTTAGTTAAGATGAAAGTTGCTCGTGGTTTTGATTCTATAGTTAATACAAATTCTAAACTCAAGTTCCGTGAGATTAAACTTCCAACTCCTGTATATTGGCAGAGTATTAAAGCTGCTAATCAGCATGATGAAGATAAGATCGGTGCAGCAATGGCTAAATTATTAGATGAAGATCATACATTAAATTTAGACATGAATCAGGAAACTGCTGAAAATGTTATATCTTGTATTGGTGAACAGCAGGTATCACTACTTCAGAAGAGATTAAAATCAAGATACAAAATTGAAGCAAACCTCAAAACTCCATCAGTTCCGTATAAAGAGACAATCTCAGGTACTGCTGATGTTCATTACAAACATAAAAAACAATCGGGTGGAAAGGGTCAATTCGGAGAAGTATACTTTAGAGTTAAACCCCTAGCTCGTGGAGCAGGATTTGAGTTTGTTAATTCTGTTGTGGGTGGAAGGATCCCAACAAAATTTATCCCAGCCATAGAAAAAGGGCTTGTTGAAGTAATTGGAAAAGGCATAATTTCCGGTAATCAAATTGTTGACCTTTGTGTTGATGTTTATGATGGAGGCTATCATGATGTGGATTCATCTGAAATGGCTTTTAAAATTGCATCATGGAATGCTTTAAAAAAAGCATTTGAGATTGCAAAGCCAATTCTTCTTGAACCTGTACATAACGTTCAGATTATTATTCCAGATGAATATATGGGTGATGTTATGGGTGATATTTCTACCAGAAGAGGTAAGATTCAGGGTATGGAAAAGAAAGGTAAAAAACAAGTACTAAATGCTGAAATGCCTTTATCAGAATTAATGGGTTATTATCCTGCACTTAAATCTTTAACTCAAGGTCGTGGAAAATTTATACAAGAATTTTCTCATTATGAAAAAGTTCCTGGAGATATAACAGCTAAAGTTATTGCTGCAGCAAATAAAGAAGATTAAATAAATAAGAGACCTGCAGGAAATATCTTGCAGGTCTTTTTCTATCTGGAGGATTTTTTAATATGTCCGGTCATAGTAAATGGAGTTCGATAAAACATAAAAAAGGTGCTGCGGATGCAAAACGTGGCAAGATATTTACAAAACTTGTTAAAGAGATCATAGTTGCCGCTAAAGAAGGTGGCGGTGATCAGGAAATGAACCCTCGATTACGATTAGCTGTCTCCACTGCAAAAGGTGCTAATATGCCCAATGCGAATATTGAACGGGCGATTAAAAGAGGTACTGGTGAATTAGAGGGAGTTAATTATGAACATTTTACCTATGAAGGGTATGGTCATAATGGTGTAGCAATAATTGTAGAAACTCTAACCGATAATAAACAGCGTACAGTTGCAGATGTCCGACATATTTTCTCGAAATATGGTGGTAATCTTGCAGAGAATGGATCTGTATCTTATATGTTTGATCAGAAAGGTTTGATAGTAATTCCAGAAAATGATCTTGATGAAGATGAAGTAATGATGGCTTCTCTTGATGCAGGGGCAGAAGACTTAATAGTTGAAGATGGGAACTACCTGATATATACTGCTTACTCAGATTTACATAGTGTACTTAAAAAATTGGAAGAAGCTGAATATAATATTGAAAAAGCAGAACTTACAAGGATTCCACAAAACACAATTAATGCAGATGAAGTTGCTGAAAAATTACTAAAGCTTATCGATCTTCTGGAAGACTGCGATGATGTACAAAAAGTGTATGCAAATTTTGAAATCTCAGACGAGATTTTTGAAAGGTTATCTGAAGATTGATAATTCTTGGAATTGATCCTGGTAGTTATAATGTGGGATATGGCATCCTACAGGTTGAAAAACGTAAAATAGTAGCTGCGGGATGTGATACAATATCAATCGGTTCAAAAATGCAATTATCCGAGAGATTAACTCACATACATTCGGGAATGAATAAGATCATCTTAGAATATAAACCTGATATAGCAGTTATAGAAACCATCTTTTACGGGAAAAACATTAAGTCAGCTTTTACATTGGGACATGCCAGGGGAGTGATAATGCTAGCTTTGGCACAGCATAAAATCAAGATAATGGAATATTCTCCCAGAGAAGTGAAAAAATCTGTTGTTGGAAATGGTAATGCATCAAAAGAGCAGGTCTTATACATGGTTCAGAAGATTTTAAATCTAAGTACAAAACCAAAAACTGAAGATGCTGCAGATGCACTTGCAATTGCACTCTGTTATTTTAATAAAAATAAGTTTAATTATTAAATAAATATGGACATTATTGTCTTATATTTCTATCTGTAATTGCTATAATTTTATAAAAGAGGCAAATATGTATTCTTATTTTAAAGGTATATTGTCAGAGAAATTACCCACACTTATTGCAGTTGATTGTAATGGTGTTGGATATGAATTATTTATTCCATTGAGCACGTATGATAAATTACCAGAAATTGGACAAGAAGTAACAATTTTAGTACATTACTCATTCAATGAATCTGATGGCGTAAGATTGTTTGGATTTTATTCTGATGAAGAAAAATTGCTTTTCAGACAATTAATTAATATCTCTAAAGTTGGCCCGAAATTAGCTTTATCAGTTCTTTCAGGACTCTCTGTTGCTGAGCTTGTGCATGCCGTTCAGATTGGTGACGTAAACCTTATATCAACCATTCATGGTATTGGCAAAAAATCTGCTGAGCGATTAGTTATTGAGTTAAAAGATAAAGTAGGAGATATAAATATAAAAGCTATAGATAATGAATATTCAGGCATTGACTCAGATATAATAAATGATGCAGAAACGGCACTTCTTACATTGGGTTATAAACGGTATGATATTAGAAAAGCAATCTCAAAACTGCTACAAGATACAGATTTTTCTACTTCAGAAGAGATTACTAAAGCAGCAATAAAGGCATTATATAAAAAGCGAAATATATGATAGATGTAAGACTGGAAGCATATAAGATAATTCTTAAAGTTATCTCTAAGAATATATTTTCTGATAAATTACTCCAACAGATGACAAAGAAAATCAATCAGGCTGGAGAGAGATCGGATCTGCTGTATGTACTCGTGAAAGGTGTAATTAAGATGCATATTAACCTAGAATATATTGCTTCCCAATACACCAACCCGAAGAAATTTCCAAATACAAATATTAAGATAAAGATACTTTTGTATCTAGGACTTTACCAACTAATTTATTGCGATTATATCCCTCAGCATGCAGCTGTAAATGAAACTGTTTCAATCGCAAAAAAAATGTATGGAGAGAAGATCGCCAAATTTGTAAATGCAATTTTAAGGAGATATCTTCGTGAAGATAAAATTGTATACCCAACAGAAACATTAGATAGGATCTCCGTACAACATTCATTCCCTAAAGATATTATAAAGATATGGATAGAATATTGGGGTGTAGAAAATACTGAGAAATTATGCATATATTACAATCAACCTCCAAATTTGCATATTCGCATTAATACGTGTGCAACAAATAAAAAAAGGTTGATGGACTATTTGCTAAGAAGAGAAATAATTGTTATAGAAAGTGAAGCTTCGAATAATATTTTAATAACAGATCAAGCGAGAGACGTTCTAAATGAAGTCTCTTTCTCAGAAGGCTATTTTTCAATTCAAGATGTATCTGCAGCTTTGGTTGTAGAGTTATTAGATCCTGAACAAAATGAATCAATTCTAGATCTGTTTGCCGCTCCAGGTGGAAAAGCTACATATATAGCAGAATTAATGAGAAATTCCGGTGAGTTGACTGCTGTTGATAAATTTCCACACAAGATAAAAAAGCTAAAAAGAGCAGTAGAAAGATTGCAGATAACCAATATGAAACTTCAAGCTAATGACGCTTTTAAATTTGGACCCATAGCTCCGGCGTATGACAGAGTGCTTCTTGATGTTCCTTGCTCCGGCTGGGGAGTTTTCCAAAAGAAAGCAGAATTGCGGTGGCAGAAAAATCAGGAGATGAAAGAGCTTATTAAGCTTCAGAAACAGGCACTTGAACATGGGTCAAAATTCTTGCGTCCAGGCGGCATTATGGTTTATAGTACCTGCACTTTGAATAAAAAAGAGAATGAAGCTCAGATTGAAAGTTTTCTCAATAGAAATCAGGGATTCATACTTGAATCTGCCGAACAATTTATTCCAAAAGAATATACAGAAAATGGTTATTTGAAAACTTTACCGTTCAAACATAATTCTGATGGCGCATTCGCAGCTAGAATTAAAAAAAATATCTAGGAGTAACAATAATGATAAAGATGAAATCAATTGCAATTGTAGTGGGCATTTTAATAGGATTATTTATAATTGCATTCTTTGGCACAGACCTGATCATGAAAATAGTTGTAGGGCATGGAAATGAAGTTCAGGTTCCCTTATTGATCGGTGAGGATTATGAAGTGGCTCGCAAAACTTGTAATAATATGAAACTATATGTTGAACAGCAGGATCTGGTTCACGATGAGAACATTGGAAAAGGGAAAATCATATCACAAAACCCAAATCCGGGTATAATGACCAAAAAACACAGAACGGTTAGTGTAGTGCTTAGTAATGGACCGGAAATGGTGAGAATTCCATACCTTGATAATCTGAGTATTGTAGAATCAAAACTTAAATTAGAAAATGCAGGGCTCTTCTTGGGAGAAAAAGTGTTTAGGTACTCCGACGAGGTTGTGAAAGGAAATGTGATCTATTCTCAACCAATGGCTGATGAGCTGATACCAAAGAAAAGTAAAGTGGAAATTATTGTTAGTTTAGGAAAATACACTTCTTCTTCAGGTGATGATAATAAGTGGAAAGATCTTCTTGGTGATTAATACAAAAATAGCAACAAAAGTGCATTAATACAATACTCTTGAAGTAAAATATTTAATAAAAAAACAACAAAAAAATAAAAAAAATCAGTTGAATCAATTAAGCAATTAAAGTGAGAAATTATAACTTACTGTAATATAAGCAAATACAGGTGTTTCAATTATTCTTACGAAACACGTAAAAATTTAGCTAACTTTATGCAAATAAAATAGTTGACACATATCAACGTCATGACGTTATAGTCCCATGAAAAGAGAATAGGAAATTACAAAAAAAAGAAGAGGTTTTATATGACAAACACGAAATATACAGCAGGAAATATCAAGGTTTTAAAAGGCCTTGAGGCCGTGCGAAAACGCCCGGCAATGTATATTGGTGGTACAACTGAAAGAGGGTTGCACCATCTAGTTTATGAAGTAGTTGATAATAGTATTGACGAAGCCCTTGCCGGTCACTGTGATAAGATAGAAATAACAATTCATGAGAATGGTTGGGTTTCTGTTATTGATAACGGTCGAGGCATACCTGTAGAGATGCACAAAACGGAGAAAATACCAGCTGTAGAAGTTGTTATGACTGTTTTGCATGCTGGTGGTAAATTTGATGATAAATCTTATAAAGTATCTGGTGGATTGCATGGTGTTGGAGTTTCTGTAGTTAATGCACTATCAGAACATTTAGATGTGGAAATTTATAGGGATGGTAAGATATATCTTCAATCATATGCGAAGGGAATTCCACAAACAGGTGTTGAAGTTATTGGTACATCTAAGAAATCTGGAACAAAGGTAAGTTTTATTCCTGATAGTACGATATTTGAAACAACTGAATTTAACTTTGATTATCTATCAACTAGGTTGAGAGAGCTTGCATTTCTTAATAATGGCATCATAATTAGTTTAACCGAAGAAAAATTAAATAGAACTCATGATTTTCATTATGAAGGTGGAATTAATTCTTTTGTTGCGTATCTAAATGAAAATAAAAAAGTACTTTTTGCTGAACCAATTTATATTAGTGGAGAAAAAGAAAATACAGCGTTTGAAGTAGCTATTCAATATAATGAAGGGTTTCAGGAAACAATTAATAGTTTTGCAAATAATATTAATACAATTGAAGGTGGAACTCATCTTAGTGGATTTAAATCCGGTTTAACCAGAGCTGTAAACACATATATAAAAAATGCGAATTTATTGAAGAATGAGAAAGTCTCTCCAGGTGGAGGAGATATCCGTGAAGGTATTACAGCTATTATTAGTGTTAAACTTAGGGATCCACAATTTGAAGGTCAAACTAAAACAAAACTTCAGAACAGCGAAATTGAAGGGGTAATAAATTCAATTGTCTATGAAAAACTAATGGACTTCTTTGAGGAAAATCCAAAAGAAGCAAAACATATTGCAATGAAGGCTATCCTTGGAGCTAGATCTAGAGAAGCTGCAAGAAAAGCTAGGGAACTTACAAGAAGAAAATCGGTATTGGAAAGTGGAAGCTTACCTGGTAAATTAGCTGATTGTTCAATTCAAGATCCATCTCAGACTGAGATATTCCTTGTTGAGGGTGACTCTGCTGGCGGCTCTGCAAAAATGGGAAGAGATAGAACATTCCAAGCAATTCTACCGCTTTGGGGAAAAATGCTCAATACAGAAAAAGCAAGGATAGATAAAGTTCTTAACAATGAAAAGATTCAACCAGTGATATTAGCACTCGGTGCTGGTATTGGTGATGAGTTTGACATTTCAAAATTGCGCTATAACAAAGTGATAATAATGGCAGATGCTGATGTTGATGGTCAGCATATCGCTACTTTGCTGCTCACTTTCTTTTTCAGATACATGCGTCCTTTAGTTGAGTACGGTCATATTTATATTGCAAAACCTCCTTTATTCCTAGTAAGAAAAGGAAAAAGTAAGAAGTACGCATTCTCTCCAAAAGAGAGAGATGAAGTAATGAAGGAGATGGGTGGTCGAGGATTACACATACAAAGATACAAAGGTCTTGGAGAGATGAATCCAGATCAATTATGGGATACAACACTTGATCCGGAAAGGAGAATACTTATTTCTGTAAGAATTGATGATGCTATCGAGGCTGATAGAATGTTTACAATATTAATGGGTGACGAAGTAGAACCACGAAGAGAGTTTATCGAGAAGAACGCAAAATATGCTGAGGTTGATGTTTAGGAGGATGAATGATACACGATAGATCAAGAATAGAATTAAGAGAAATAGAAGATGTTCTAAAGAAATCGTACCTGGAATACTCAATGAGTGTTATTGTTTCCAGAGCATTACCAGATGTTAGGGATGGCTTGAAGCCTTCACAGCGAAGAATTCTTTTTGCTATGGATGAGCTTAACTTGGCTCCTGGTAAAGGTTTTAGAAAATGTGCAAAAATCGCCGGTGATACTTCTGGTAACTATCACCCTCATGGTGAACAAGTCATCTATCCTACATTAGTTAGAATGGCTCAAGAGTGGAGTTTGAGGTACATGCTGGTTAATGGTCAAGGTAACTTTGGTTCACAAGATGGAGATCCACCAGCTGCTATGCGTTATACAGAAGCTAGACTTCAAAAAGCAGCAGCTGATCTTATGGAAGATCTTGATAAAGATACAGTTGATTTTAAATCTAACTACGATGATACAAGAAAAGAGCCAGTTGTTTTTCCTTCAAAATTCCCTAATCTCCTTGTAAATGGAGCTTCTGGGATTGCTGTGGGAATGGCAACAAACATGGCTCCACACAATATCACTGAAATTTGTGATGGTATTACAGCTTATGTTGATAATCCTGAGATGGAACCTGTAGAGTTTTTTAATCATATAAAAGGTCCTGATTTTCCAACAGGCGGCTATATTATTGGTACTCAAGGCATAAAAGATTACTTCGAAACTGGTCATGGTCGGGTTATTGTGCGCGGTAAAGCAGCTATAGAAACAAAAAATAATGGTTCTGAAATGATTGTAATAACTGAAATTCCTTATATGCTAAACAAGAGTTTACTGATACAAAAAATAGTTAGTCTTGTTAAAGAAAAGCGAATTGAAGGAATTAGCGATATTCGAGATGAATCAGGACGCCAGGGAATGCGACTTGTAATTGTTGTAAAAAGGAACTACGAAGCAAGCTCTGTTCTGAATAAATTATACAAGTATTCGCAACTGCAAGGAAGTTTTAGTGTTAATAACCGAGCTCTTGTTAATGGGATCCCGAAAGTTGTTAACATGAAAGAAATGATTTCAAATTTTGTTGATTTTCGTCATGAAGTTATTGTGAGAAGAACAAAATTCAAATTAAAAAATGCAGAAGAGCGTCTTCACATTTTAGAAGGTTATAGAATTGCATTGGATAATATTGATGAGATTATAACGACTATAAAGGCATCAAAAAATGCTGCTGAAGCAAGTATAAAACTACAGGAGAAATTCAAACTTTCTGAGATCCAGGCTAAAGCAATTTTAGAAATGAGACTTCAAAAACTTACTGGTCTAGAAAGAGACAAAGTTGAAAAAGAATATCTTGAGATTATAAATACAGTTAAAAAACTTAAGAGTATTCTTGAGGAAAGATCACTTAGAATGGATATGATTAAGAAGGAAATTGGTGAGATAAAAGCAAAATATGCAGATCTTAGAAGAACAGTTATTTTACATGGTTCTGCAGATATAGAAACAGAAGATATGATCGCTGATGAAGAAATGGTCATTACTATTTCTCGTCAGGGATATATCAAGCGTCTTCCAATAAGAACTTATAGAAACCAGGGAAGAGGTGGAAAGGGATTATCCGGTTCCAACCTTAAAGATGAAGATTTTATTGAGAACATCTTTGTCGCTTCAACTCATGCTTATATATTATTTTTCACAGATCATGGAATTTGTCATTGGCTCAAGGTTCATAAAATTCCAAGTTTAGGAAGACTTGCCAGAGGAAAAGCTATAGTAAATCTTCTTCAACTTGAAAAGGATGAAAGAATTGAAGCTTTTGTAACAGTAAGAGATTTTAATGATCCATATTATGTTACTATGGTAACTAAGAATGGTACAATTAAAAAATCTGAATTAAAATCGTTCTCTAGACCAAGAGTTAATGGTATAATCGCAATAAAATTATTGGATGATGATAGACTGATAGAAGCAAAGATTACCGAAGGCGACAATGATATTATCTTAGCAACCAGAAATGGATATGCAAATAGATTTAATGAAACTGACGCAAGATCAATGGGTAGAAATTCTCAAGGTGTGCGTGGTATTAGACTCAGAGATGATGACCAAGTAGTTGCTATGGTAGTTATTAAACGTGAAGGGACACTTCTCTCTATAAGTGAGAATGGATATGGAAAACGAACAGAGATCAGTGGATATAAAGTTACAAAACGTGGTTCTAAAGGTGTTATCACTCTCAAAACTACAGAACGTAATGGTAAATTAATTTCACTATTAGAAGTTGTTGATAATGATGATCTTATGATTGTTACTAAAGAAGGTATGATCATCCGTCAATCTGTTAATAAGATATCGATTATCGGAAGAAATACCCAAGGCGTGAGATTGATCGCTCTTAATAACAAAGATAAAGTATATGATATTGCCAGAATTATTGCTGAAGATGAAGCTGAAGATGGAGAAGAAAATCCTGAATCATCAGATCAAGTACATGAAGGTACAGCATTAGTAAATGAGAACGCAATTGAAACGGATGAACAAACTGGTGATGAGGAAATTACAGATACAGAAGAAGTTATTCCTGAGAAGATCACAGAAGACGTAAATGATATTAGTGAAAAAAATTCTGACGAAGTTAAAGAAGAAGAAATAACCGAGGAATCTGCAGCTCAAGATGATCCAGAGCAGGAGATTGATTTCGGACTTGACAGCTAAGCTAAAACACAAAGTTTAAACGCTAATAATGCAGAGACGATTTTTTTAAGATCGTCTCTGCTAATATGTGAGGTAAAAATTATGAAACGATTCATTTTTCCGTTGCTATTACTTGTTCTAATATTTTCTGCCTGCACAATTAAATACGTTCCTGTTCAAACTGATGGTGTTACCATAACTGATGACTTTGGTGTAAATCGAACTAAAGTATACACATTTGCTGCTGCTAATGAATACTGGAATAAAGAGCCTCAAGAATTGACCAACTATTTCACAACATTTTATGTTTCTATTCAAAATAGAACAAGAGATGAGTTACAAGTAGAGATAAATGATTTTGGATTAATTGATCAAAATGGCAACCAATTTGATGTGGTAACTTATGAATATATTGAAAAACTACTCGCTCCCAGACAAATAGATTATCTTTTGGTAAATGATAACAAAGAGGATCTTATAGACACAGAAGAGTTTTTTAATGAGCAGAAACAGGTTATGGAAGAGTGGCGAACAGCTCAGAACAATCTAATAACTTATTCATTTCGTTTTGGTAAGATCTTACCAGGAGCAAAGAAATCGGGTTATCTTTTCTTTCCAAAATTGGAATCTGAAAATGCTGAATGTGAGTTAAGGTATGATGATAGAAGTATCAAATTTATTAGACTTGATGAGAAAAAGAAACAAGAAAAATAATAACAAGAAATTGGATCCATTCTAAACCTTCAAAGAATTATCTTTGAAGGTTTTTGTTTTTCCAAAGCATTGACAAATTATCAGAAAATTAAATTCTCGTTCAAAATTGATATAAATAAAAGGAAATGAAGATGTTAGATTTTATTAATGATAAAAAAAGAACTCATTATGCAGTAAAATTGAATAAACAAAATGTTGGTGAGAATGTTACTCTAATGGGTTGGGTTCATCGTCGTAGAGATTTGGGTGGGCTAATTTTTATTGATCTTAGAGATGTTACAGGAAAAATTCAGATCGTATTTCATCCGGAAAATGATTCAGCTCATTCAAAAGCTGGAAAACTGAGAAATGAATATGTGATTGCTGTAACTGGGAAAGTAGTTCTTCGAGAGCAACAAAACATTAATAGTAATATGAAGACTGGTGAAATAGAAATTGAAGTGCAGGAATTACTTCTTCTCAATAATTCAGAACCGCTACCTGTTCAAATTAATGAAAATGTTTTAGCAGAGGAAAATCTTCGCCTTAAATATAGATATCTTGATTTACGTAGAGATAAAGTTAAAGATATAATATTGATACGTCATGAGATAGTATATGCAATTAGGGAATTTCTAGTGAAAAAAGATTTCTACGAAATTGAAACTCCAATGTTGATGAAAAGTACGCCAGAAGGTGCAAGAGATTTTCTCGTTCCCAGCCGAGTACATAATGGCAAATTTTTTGCTCTACCACAATCTCCTCAGATCTATAAGCAACTTCTCATGATTGGTGGTTTTGATAGATATTTTCAGATTGCACGCTGCTTCCGTGATGAAGATCTTAGAGCAGACAGACAACCAGAATTCACACAACTCGACCTTGAAATGAGTTATGTTACGCAGGAAGAAATTTTCCAGATCATGGAAGATCTATTCAAATATGTTTTTAACAAGGTTATCAATATTGATCTGCCAATACCATTTCCGCATTTAACTTATAAGCAATCAATGGATAGGTATGGGTCTGATAAACCAGATACACGTTTTGAGATGGAATTGAATGACTTATCAGGGATTGTTGCAAATTCTGAATTCAAAGTTTTTAGTGGTGCTTTACAGACTGGAGGTAGTGTTCGTTGTGTAGTTGCGTCGGGTTGTGCTGGATACTCTAGAAAACAAATTGATATGCTTATAGATAGAGCTAAACATGTAGGTGGGAAGGGACTTGCTTATGCGAAATATCAGGATGGAGACTTTCAAGCTGGAATCTCAAAATTCTTATCGGATGAAGAGAAGAAACAAATCATTAAATTAACCGGAGCCGTGGATGGAGATCTTATCCTTTTTGCTGCCGATAGAAATAAAATTGTTTTCAAAGTACTCTCCGAGATTAGAAATTATCTCGGTAAAGAACTTGAACTCTATGATCCAAAACAGTTTGATTTGCTGTGGATAACAGATTTCCCATTATTCGAATACAATGATGATGAAGATCGTTGGGAAACTGCACATCACATGTTTACTTTGCCAAAAGAAGAACATCTTAACTATTTTGAAACTGGTGAATATGAAAAAATAGAAGGACAGCTTTATGATCTAGTCTGCAATGGATTAGAACTCTCTTCCGGTAGTATTCGTTGTCATAGACTCGATATTCAAAAGAAGATCTTTGATGTTTTGGGTTTCTCTGAAGAAGAATTAGAAGAAAAATTCGGTTTTTTCCTCAATGCATTAAGATACGGAACTCCACCTCATGGAGGGATTGCACCTGGCATAGATAGAATGGTAATGATAATGAGTGGTGCACAATCTATTCGTGATGTGATTGCTTTCCCAAAAACACTTCAGGCTACTGATCTAATGAGTGATTCACCAGCAACTGTTTCACAAAAACAATTGGATGAACTTGGAATCAATATCTCAACGAAGAAAAAAAATATCCAACCAAAAAATTCTGAACTCAATGAAAAAGGAAAATGAAAAAAGTAGCATCAGTTACTTTTGGTTGTAAAGTTAATCAATACGAAACTTCATGTATTGTCGATGAATTTAATCGAGCAGGTTATCAAATTATCGAATTTGATAAACCTGCCGATGTTTATATCATTAATACCTGCACAGTAACGAACAGAACTGACTATAAAAGTAGAAATGCAATTCGAAAAGCGCTAGCTCAAAAATTGATTGATCCTTCAGTTAAAGTTGTAGTTACAGGATGCTATTCACAAAGGAAGAAAGAAGAGATTGAAGAATTAGGTGAAGTTGACCTGATAGTTGATAATAATAGTAAAAGTAAAAT
>JAVCCD010000168.1 GCA_030765665.1 Candidatus Tenebribacter mawsonii
ATGATTTAGGAGATTTATTCTACTATTCAACTAATCCTGACCCATTGAATGCTGCTGAAATTGCAATAGAAGATGATAATAATGACGTGTCAATTGTTCTCGGTCATGATAGAAAAAGCAGCACAGCAATAGGTAATCATCCTTTTAGATTTCAATATGATACAAATACGACATTCCAGTTCATGCATAATGGTGGTATCAATAATAACATAAAATCAGCATTATATACAGAATTAGGAGGATCGACTTGGTTTACTGATCATCCTTCAAATTGGATTACAAATTACACAAGTTATACTAATTTCATTGATAGCGAAATTTTATTTCATTGGATTATGAAAAACATAATTGAAAATAATGGTGATATCTTAGCAGGAATACAGGCTGCACTAACTGCAACAGTTGGTAGTATAAATCTTGAAAATGAATTTAGGTTTCCATATAACTCTTGGCAAAATGTAGTGAATTTCGTATTAACTGATGGAGAAACTCTCTATGTTTTCCGTAACGCATTTGATAGCTGGTCTCATCATTTATTATCCTGGGAAGAAAATGTTAATAATAGTTATACAATAAAAACACAATCTGAACTTTCAACAAGCATAAATCAATTTGATCTTGTAAAAATAACAAGAGATGAATATCCAATTGTATTCCCTGATTTTTTCGATTTTGATTTAACTAATTATGAAATTGTTTCTTTATCTCCAGGTTGGCAATGGATATCGTATCCTCGACTTAATTTATATAATACAACAACATATGATCATGCATATTATGGCACTACTTCTGATCCAGGCCTCCTTCAAGCTACTGACAACGGCAATAGAACAATCAATAACTTTCTTAAAATTGAAGGACATCGAAATAATGGTGATATTAATATTCAATATTTATGGAATGGATTTCAAGATAATGGTTTCAATAATGAGCTTTATAGGCATGAAGGATACAAAATTGAGATTGATGAAGATTCACCTGCAACAACTGTTGCCATATCGGGTGATCAATTAGAAACTTATTCTCTCAATATGACAGAGTTGGAAAACTATTGGTTAGGATACAATTTAGAAACCGCTCAAAATATTAAAGATGCTTTTGGAGATGGTACAGAATATGATTTTTGGGTGGATGTAAACAAAGTATGGGCAGAGGATTGGTATTATGATAGATTTAATATGATACGTGGTGGTGATCCCTCGCAAATATCTGCTAATTCAACAAAGGGAAAGACAATGGAATATGGTAAAATGTACATTGTGCAAATGTATGATGATGTTGACAACTTCTCATGGTATGATTCCAGTACAGTTGAAGAACCTATAGAAAAAGCCATACCAGAAAGTTTCACATACACAGAAAAAGCTGATTATGAAGCTATTGATGTTGTTAATATTCCATCTAATGTAACTGAAATTGGAGTTTATGAGGGTGAAGTATGTGTGGGAGCAGTTGTTGTTGAAGATTCATGTGCTCAAATCCTTGTCTATTCCGATAGTGCCAATCGTGATCCTGTTCCTTTCACTTTTGAAGTTGTATCCGGAAGAGGATTTTCAACTCCGATCAAGGATTATCTTGTTTTAAATCAAATGACCGGAGAATTTGAATCCTCTGTAATAATTTCAGGAAGACAAGGATATTCTGCTATTAAACTTGGAGAATTGGAAGAACTTGAAAACATCATAGCCAGACCGGTTCTTCTTGGAAATTATCCTAACCCTTTCAATCCTACTACAAAAATTTCTTTCTCTTTGCCAAATGAAGAAGATATAGAACTTACAATTTATAACATTAAAGGTCAGAAAGTAAGAACACTTTATTCAGGTATGGCTGAAGAGGGTGAACACACAATGATCTGGAATGGAAAAGACACAAACAATAAACTGGTTAGCTCTGGAATATATTTCTATAAACTTAAAACTAACAATAAAGAACTAACCCGTAAAATGTTGATGATGAAATAATCTGAATTATTAAGAACCCGACTCGGTCAGGCAACTGCCGGATCGAGTCGAGTTCATATAAGAATTCGAGGAAATTATGAAATTATGAAATTAAAATTTATCTTATTATTCGTGCTAATTTGTGTAAATTCGTGGTTGCATTCCGTTACCTACCACATCAAACAAGATGGCACCGGCAACTTTACCACTATTCAGGAAGGAATAATCGCTGCAACTAATTCAGATACTGTTCTAGTATATCCTGAAACCTATTTTGAAAATATAGATTATCTTGAAAAATCACTCACCGTTGCTTCACTCTACATTATAACTCCTGCAGATTCTTTAATAAATCAAACCATAATAGATGGTAATCAGCAATTTCGATGTGTAACGATTAATAATTGTGGAAATATTGAATTAGTAGGTTTTACAATTCAAAATGGTCTTGCTACTGAAGGAAACCAGCAGAGTCATTATGGGGGTGGTATATATTTAAGCAATACTCAAAACGCAATAATTAGTAACTGCAAAATAATGAATAATAAAGCATTCTCTGGAGGTGGATTGTACATTAATCAGGGAAATATTCTGCTCGAAAATAACACAATTTCATATAATTGGGGATTATCGTTGGGTGGAGCTTTTTATATAAATGGTTTATCTACATCCTTATTATTTAGTTCAGAGCATTATAATGATATTTATTTAAATCACGCTGGAACCGGAGCAGATTTTGCAGCAACAAACATTTCTAATCCGATAGAAGTTATTGTTGATACATTCACGATTATGTGCCCTGACTTTTTCTTTATTACACCTTCGCAATACTTTATTTTTTCAGCTTTAAATGCAAAAATTGAGCAAATAGATCAGAATTTGTATGTTGCCCCAGATGGCGATGACAATAACAACGGATTAACAGAAGATGATCCTCTACAAACAATTGCTTGGGCACAAACTTTAATAAAAAGAAATGATGCAAATCCCAATACTATTCACCTTGCTTCGGGTGTATATTCGCCTTCATTGAACAATCAAAAGTATCCATTAAATATCAAACAGAATGTTCCAATACAAGGTACTACTCAAGATGAAACAATTTTAGATGCAGAAGAGCAAACTTCCTTTTTTGTTTTTTATTCAAAAGAGAACATCTATCCTAAATTAACATTGCAAAATCTTACATTACGAAATGGACGCACACTCCCATATACTTCAACCGGAGCAATTTATATGTATTATGGTGCAGATATCTTATTAGAGTATATAACTATATCGAATTGTTTTGGAGATTTTGCTAGTGCTATCTTAGCAAAAGATGGATATTATCATTTTAATAATTCAATGATAAAAGAAAATAGTGGAGGTCGAGCGTTATATTTAAGTACAAATTATGAGAATCAAAATCCTTTTTTAAATGTACAATTTGAAAATGTGATTATTCACAATAATTTCCCGGGTATAGGAAATGATGATGGAAGTGGTGGAGGTGCATATATCGGAGGTCATTCTGAGATTCCTGAAGATTATTATGCTAAATTAGTAAATTGTGAAATTAGCTCGAATTATAACAATTCATATGGTGGTTCTGCTGGTGTGTATTTAAGTTACCTAAATGCAGATATTGTCAATTGTACATTTGGTAATAATCTGGTTAATGATGCCTTCGGTTGTGTGATTACTGCTAATAATTCTCATCTTAATTTATATAATAACATAGTTTATAATAATGATGGTCACTCCTTTAATCTTTGGGATGATTCAGAAATTAATATTCAAAATTCACTTATAGAAGATAGTACTTCCAATATTGGTTATTTTGGTAATGGTAACGGTATTGTAAATTGGCTTGAGGGAAATTTAGACGAAAATCCAATGTTTGATAGTTTGGGAACTTATCCATTTGCATTATTAGAAAATTCATCATGCATAAATGCAGGCACTTTAGATTTATCACCAGGAATCGAACTACCGGAATTTGATCTCGCTGGTAATCCAAGAATTAATGGTGAATCAATAGATATGGGAGCTTATGAGTTTCAAGGAGACCCTCAATCTAATGATGAAAATGTGATAAACATTCCTAAAATCACACAAGTCTCCAATTATCCAAATCCATTTAATCCTTCTACAACCATCAATCTGGAATTAGCTGAATCAGGAAAAATTGAACTGGCAATTTACAATATAAAAGGGCAAAAAGTAAAAACCCTACTTGATGCATATTCTTCTAAAGGTCATTTTAAAATTGTATGGCGAGGAGTAGACAATAACAAAAAGAAATTAGCAAGCGGACAATATTTTATAAAACTTACAGTAAACGGAAAAGAACAAGCTGTGAGTAAATGTGTTTTGTTGAAGTAAATCTTGGAGAATATGGTGTATAACAAAAGCCTCCACATTTAGATTGGGAGAAAAGCGAGAAGAACGTGGCAGGCTCCAAACATTATGTGTTTTAATCTAAGTTTTTATATAAACAAAATATGGAGGAATATTGTCTCAATTAGAAAGAATAGATGACCATTTTTTTTGTGAAATATTCATTGATACTAAACCAGCTGTAATGTTATTTGATACTGGAGCGACAACTTCACATATTTCTTCAAAATATACTCAAAATTCTAAGTTGGTTGGGTACGTTAAAGGTGCAGGGCAAACTGGAGTTCTGGGAAAGACCAAAGAAGTAAAAGAAATACACAATATAAAAATTGATGATTTACTTATAGATTATCATAAATTTATAATTGATGATAGCGTAAAAAAACATTTCCCAAATTGTGATGGAGTTCTGGGCATTGATTTGCTTTCAATGAAAAATATTAAATTAGATTTTAAAAGTAACAACTTTGTATTTATTTCTGATAGAATTAATGAAGGTATTCCATTTTCAACCAATAGAAATAAAATATTTTTTAATCCTAAAATAAATGGTATCGAAGTAGAAAATCTAATCTTTGATACAGGTGCACATAATCTTTCAATCGAAAAAGAATTACATAAAAATCTAAACCTTGAGTTACTAATTAATGATAAAGAGTTAGAGATTGGAGATTCTAACGGAAATATTATCGACTATGAGACATATAGAATAGATACATTTGAAATTGATCACTTTAAAAAAAGTAATGAGATTTCTTACGGATTCTGTTTCAAAAGATCAAGCAAACTGAAAAAAATTAAACAAAATGGTATAATTGGAAAATCAATTTTTGATGGTCACATTTTTATTTTTGATTTTAATTCAAAACTATGTACAATTAAGTAAAAGGTTATAGGTGGTAATTAAAACACATAACATAATAAGAGATTCCGTGCCAATCCGGCACTGAATCTCTGTTGAACAAGCCCGGGAGAGCACCACTTTTGCGTATTGGATTTTGCTTTTGCTGTTTTTTATTTGCGGGATAAGTATTTGAAG
>JAVCCD010000048.1 GCA_030765665.1 Candidatus Tenebribacter mawsonii
CTTCAAATACTTATCCCGCAAATAAAAAACAGCAAAAGCAAAATCCAATACGCAAAAGTGGTGCTCTCCCGGGCTTGTTCAACAGAGATTCAGTGCCGGATTGGCACGGAATCTCTTATTATGTTATACACCATAATCTTCAAGATTTCTATTTCAACAAAAGCATACGACTTACTGTTTCTTGATTACCAGCTTTGATTTTGTAAAGATAAATACCAGAACTTACAGGTTTATTGTTTTTATCAATACCTGACCAAATAATTGAATGCTTACCTTTTTGCAGTTCTTCATTTAGCAGTGTTTTAACTTTTTGACCTCTAACATTATAGATCGATAATACCACATTACCATCTTCCGGTAAGGAGAAGCTGATTGTTGTAGTCGGATTAAAAGGATTTGGGTAGTTGATCAAATTAGGGATTAGGGATGAGGAATGAGGAATTGTTTGTTCAATCACATCCACTGTTTCAAACATTGGAATATTAAGTTGAGTAAACTCACCATCAATTACCTCTACTTGATATTCTATTACATCTTCATAGAAAACTCGTTCTGCATAAACATCATAAATACCGGCAGGTAGTTTATATTCAAAGTTACCAATGCTGTCTGAGAAAGTGAATTCACCGGGTTGATTGTTGATCTTTAGTAAAACATAATCTACCGGATCTCCAGTTGTGGGATTATAAGTATAGCCATAAATGCCACCAAATGCAGGTGCGCCGTATTCGTAAGGTCCAATATCAATTATTGCAGTTCCGTTGTTATCTCCATCCCAGACTCTGTAGTTGTAATCAATATCGAAAGGATAATAATAACCCAGTGTGTCAAATCCTGCATCTATTGCCAGACTGCCTTCAATTAAATGAAAATCCCCGTTTTGGATATCTTCAAACAGTGATTGTGCTTGTAATGAATCCACCCAGATATTCCCACCACCGTCAATACATTCCGGTGGTAATTCAAAATCTAAAATACAGTTACGGAAGATGGGATTATTCATTATATCAATATTATCTATTTCATTGTTTATAAAAATATTATTTTCAATAATTGGTGTGTCAGCTAATAGATTGCATAATTCAAGATTATTTATTATTAGATTATTTGAAAATACATTACTACTACCAATTACACTACTAACCATATTACAATTATAAAAAATATTATTATAGATTTCTTCGAATCTACCTGAAATAGCCATATTAGCATCAGTAACAATATTATTTTTTATAATTCCAATTAGTTCATATTCACTCGGTCCAGATAAATCACACCCCTCAAAATAATTATCACATATTTCCACATAAGCATAATTAATATAAATAGCATCTCCATTGGTAGCAAAATGATTTTTTTTGATATAGATTGAATCTTCTTCAGAAGATAATAAAAATATGCCCTTATCACAACTGCCAAAGTCATTATTATAAATGTAATTACAATTATGAGGATCAGATAAATACATTCCATCACGATTGTAGGGTACAGAATCAATTGCATTATCTATAAAATATACTGATTTGTTTGATAAATAAAGTGAACTACCATTATTGTATAGATTACCCGCTATTAATGGAATTCCCGTATCTATATTGGATACATAACGTATTCGGAAAAAAAAGGATCCTGATACATTTTGGATTATGGGATGCGGAAATTCAACATAATCAAAGTAACTATTTATTACCGATATTTCGATTATATTACGTTCAATGCTAACAGCTGTATCATTATCAATAAAACTGCAATTTTCAATCATTGCAGAACCATTCCACATAGCAATAGCAGCACGTGGTTGTTCCGAAAGAGAAAATCCGGTAAAAGCAGAGAACTCGAATAAGCAATGTTTGAAACTGCTTTGTTGTGCACCTTCCGGATGATAGATCGTTCCCCAATGATAATATTGTTCATCCTGCATCCTGGTGAAAATTATGCTATCCTGCTCAGTACCTTCGGCAATTATTCTACCTTCTACCCGTATGAATTTTGCTATAGGTTCTTCACCATTATGAAAGTAAAATTGATCATCACCTAAATCATCATAATAATCTGCATAAAATTTTACAATTGTACCTGGAAGAATTGTTAAAGTAACTCCGGCATCTACATACACACCGGAAGTGACGAGATAAGGGTTATTATCTGGTGACCAGGTTGTGTCTTCGGTTAGGTGACCGCCTACTTCAATTGCAAATGCGATTGAAGAATTGGAAATTAGGAATCCGGCTACGCAAAGCAAAGCAAGAAGATTGTTGCTATGCCGTGACCAGTGTGTGAAATGTGAAATAAATAGAATAAAGATCAATCTTATCTTCATAGAATCCTCATATAATTTTTATACTGTCAAATCTCTATATCCGAAATTATACGGTCAAGCCAAAATAGATGCAGATTGAGAATACTGGTCTCCAAGCCGGAGCTTGAAGACCAGACATCAATCTCAACCTCTGAATGTGCGAAGCTCTTCAGAGTGTCGAACTTTAAACATTCGGATGATCCCGATGAATCGGGAGCAATCCGAAGTTTGGTGTTACTTAAGAAGCAACATTTTTTTCATGGA
>JAVCCD010000343.1 GCA_030765665.1 Candidatus Tenebribacter mawsonii
AAAAAGTATGCTGTCTCAGAATTTTCCGAATCCATTTAATCCTGAAACAACAATTGAGTTCTCAATTCAACAAAAATCTTACATTGGGTTGTCAGTTTATAACATCAAAGGTCAAAAAATAAAAACTCTGATTAAAAATAGATTAGATGAAGGAAATCATTCAGTTGCTTGGAATGGTGATGATGAATTTGGAAAACCTGTAAGTTCTGGTATCTATTATTACAAATTGAATGTTAATGGTAAAACTGAAGCAGTGAAAAAGTGCTTGCTTTTGAAATAAAAGAGAATGCTGCTAATAAACGTGTCAGTGCTCTGAGTGAATGAAAAACAAGTAGAGCACCGCACACTCCAGGCATTAATCAACATTCCGCTTCGCTCCATGTTGATTAATGCCTATATGATATAAATGTTTATCTACTTGACTCAAAAATAGATGTAATGTTTTTTGAAAAAAGTATTTAAGGAGATTGAAAAATGATAAAAGAAAAATATATAAAATTGTTGTTGTGACGTCAATTTGGTGGAATGACAAAAATAGATGAGACATACAAATTAGTACGAATAGTAAAAAAACAGAAGGTAAAAAAATGAGAATATTAATTATAATAACCTTGCTACTTGCTTCATTCGTTGCAAGCAATGCTCAAGAGTGGCAAAAAGATTTAAATAAGTCTAAAGAAATTGCTAAAGAGAATAATCAAAATATCCTTTTACTTTTTTCAGGGTCAGATTGGTGTACTCCTTGTATCAAATTAGAAAAAAATATTTGGGATTCTGCTGAATTCGAAAAATATGCCCAAGAAAATCTGGTGTTATTAAAGGTGGACTTTCCCAAAAAAAGAAAAAATAAGTTACCGAAAGAACAACAAAAAAAAAATGATAAACTCTTCGAAAAATATAATACTCTCGGCGCAGTTCCTTTCGTTGTAATCTTAGACAAAGCAGGTAAAATACTCGGAACTACAGGCTACAAAGATATCTCTCCTAAAGAATATATTGAAAATATAAATTCCTTTATTCCCAAAAAAGAGAGTGCTCAAAAGGTTTTTCATCGGAAACTCAAATTAATGGGCAGCAGATTCGATATTACTGTCTCAGCAATAACACAAGAAGAAGCTGATGTTTATATTGATATGGCTGTTGAAGAAATTTCAAGGATTGAAAAGCTGATTTCTTCTTGGGATAAAACTTCACAAACTTCTGCAATAAATCAAAAGGCAGGAATTGAGCTGGTAAAAACAGATACAGAATTGTTTGACTTAATAAAACGTTCTCTTGCCATTTCCGAACTTACTGACGGGGCTTTTGATATAAGCTATGCTTCAATGGACAGAATTTGGAAATTTGACGGAAGTATGAAGGAATTTCCTACCGAAGAAGAAATAAGATCTTCTGTTGCAAAGGTCAACTATCAGAACATAATTTTAGACGAAAAAGAACACACGGTTTTTTTGAAATTGAAAGGAATGAAGATTGGTTTCGGCGGGATTGGAAAAGGTTATGCAGCAGATAAAGCTAAGGAGTTGTTAATTTCCGAAGGAGTAGTTGCAGGAATCATAAATGCTTCGGGAGATATGAACACTTGGGGTAAGCAACCAAACGGTGAAGACTGGACAATTGCCATTACAAATCCTCTGAATAAAGATAAAGAATATGCTCTTTTGCCAATTTTAAACGGTGCCGTTGTAACCTCAGGAGATTATGAAAAGTTTGTGATATTCAACGATAAAAAATACTCACATATTATTGATCCCAGAACAGGATATCCCGCAAGTGGAATTATCAGTGTAACTGTATTTGCTGCTTCTGCAGAACTTGCTGATGCTCTTGCAACTTCTATCTTTGTGATGGGAACAGATGTAGGTTTAGACAGAATAAATCAGTTACCTAATATCGATTGTATAATAATTGATGAAACAGGAAATATTCATAAATCTAAAAATATAAGGATAAAAAATTAATGAAATATCAAATTGTTCTTTTAATCTTACTCACCGTTTTACTATCCTCTTGCGTAGCAGTAAAAGGATATCAAAAAGCAAATCTGAGTGATCCGGATATGATTTTATCTGACAGAAAATCAAAGAAATTTGAAACAACTTTCCAGATTTACAGAGAAGGAGCATCCGGAGCAAACGGTGGAAAATCAGGTGGTGGTTGTGGTTGCAATTAAAAAGACACTAATAATTATCACACTGGGTTTGATTGCAATTTCAGCATTTTCTCAGGATAACACATCGGGTAACGGTTCTTCAGTATACAAAAAACGAGTTTTAGAGAGTATGGAAATTGATATTCTGAGCAGTTATTATACCCAAGACGGAAGTAATGCTGCCGTAACCGGTGGAATAGGAACAGAGGAATTGGATGATTTTGCAACGAACATTAATATTTCTATTCCGTTGAATGCCGATGATGTTCTAACGATTGACGGATCAATCTCAGCTTATACTTCTGCCTCTTCAAGTAACTTAAATCCTTTTTCAGGAGCATCATCAGGAGATGACGATGATGATAAGCGTGATGGTGATGATGGCGGTTCTGTAGCGGGAACTCCTTGGATTTCGTCATCCGGAGCGTCTAAACACGATGTTTGGAGTAGTGGAAATATCAGTTACAGTCATTCTTCCGACGATAGAAACAATATTTGGAGTGCTAACATTAATTTTGCAAGTGAATATGATTACACTTCGTACGGAGTCGGGGGAAGTTTTACAAAACTTTTTAACCAGCAAAACACAGAAATCGGAATAAAGACCAATATCTACCTTGATGCTTGGAAACCCGCATATCCCACTGAAATAATAAAATACATCCACAATTTCATATCTTCTCCCAGCGAAGTATTAATTATCGGATTCTTCCAAGATGTAGATATTTTAGATAGTTTAGGAATCCCTGTAGATAAAACCGATCCTGATATTTGGCATCCGATATCCAATACTCTCATCGAAGATAAAGGCAGAGATACTTATTCAGTTTCATTAAGCTTTTCTCAGATTCTCGGTCAGAATTCCCAAATATCTGTTTTTTCCGACATTGTTCTGCAAAATGGATGGTTGGCGAATCCGATGCAAAGAGTATATTTCGCAGACAAAGATAACTATTTTATCGGCAATGCTGATGATATTCCAAACTACACATCACCTTCCAATAGTGAAGTGTTCCAACTGGCAGACGATATAGAACGTCTGCCGGATAACAGATTGAAAACACCGATAGGAATGCGTTTCAATTATTATATAAATGAGTTTTTTGTTTTAAGAAATTACTACAGATATTACTTCGATGATTGGGGAATAAAATCTCATACAGCAAACATTGAAGTTCCGATAAAAATTACCGATAGTTTTACATTATACCCGTCATACAGATATTACACACAAACGGAATCTGAGTATTTCGCTCCTTTTGATGAGCATTTATCCACAGACGAATTCTATACTTCAGATTATGATTTATCGGAGTTTAACTCTTCACAATTTGGATTTGAAATACAATATAACGATATTTTCACAAAAGCTCATTTAGGGATATTGGGTTTGAAAACCATTAATCTCAACTACAGCTATTATAAAAGGAATACCGGACTAAATGCACATATCATTTCACTTGGAGTTAAATTTATATTGAATAAATAAACAAGGAGTACTTGTGCTAACAAAGTATATTCTTCACTGAGCAATAAGTGATAAAATCAAAGTTAGTGTTTCTAAATAATGATGGATATTAACCGAGAATGAAGTACTTTGAAATGCCAAACACATCATACACTGAACGGTGAAAAGTAATTTGTATTAACTGAAGTGTTATTTAAAGATGATTTTATGTTCTCAAACTCTGATTAAAGGATTGATTTTTTATAAATCTAATAATTGAATTTTTTGATGAAAATCCTTAATTTGGTTAAACTGAAATTTCCGCTGAAAATTCATATTTTTGTTAACATTGAATTTCTTGATT
>JAVCCD010000267.1 GCA_030765665.1 Candidatus Tenebribacter mawsonii
AACGAAGGGTCTCCTTGCACAAGCATTCCGTAAAACCAGGCTCGTTCCCAACGCCAATCAGGACCAGTATCTACATTAGTTTCCCACCATAAGCGAAGTGATTCTCCAATTGTTAGATCTTCTGAAAATGGTTGATAGAAATCAGAGAAACCAAGCATACTTCCGGTTTTGGTTGAACCTATAGTTGCTAAACCATGATCGCTTCCATAAATATACATTCCACCCATATTATTTGCCGTTGTGTATCTGGAATTTGAACAACAAAACAAGTTATAAAAATGCGCTGTTGGATTTATCCCTTCTATCTCATAATTGTTTACAAGGTTGTAATTGTTCCCGTTATTATAATAAAAATAATGTGCGTTTGGCCCTGAATGAACATGAACCTGAATGAATTCATAATCAGCGATCAAACGATTATCTCGATAATCACTAGCTATTGTTTCTTCATCATTATTAACAAGTTCTACTGATGGATATGCCAATTGCATAGCCTGCTGATATTGTGTACCCCAATAACTCCAATCATCATCAATATATGCCAAAGAAGTTTCATGACTTGTAATAATCCCTGTTCTGAAAAGATGATTTTTCTGAAAGTAGTCACTTATCAATTCAACCTCAGTTGCAGAGAGCATGTTCATATTATCTGCAACTATTCTACCAATACCGATCTCTGGATGTTTTTCACCTTCATGATAATCATATATTTCGTTACTATCAGTATCTTCCCAAATTCCATCAATGTCAGTGTAGTAAAGGTCGCAAGGGAATTCCACCCATGCCTCATCTTCATCCTGAATTCCATTATTATTGAAATCTTCAAAGAGTTCAAACCAGGCAACTGGAAGATCACCTATCAGAACGACATTAGAGACATCCTCTGTTTGATTATAAATTATTATTTGAATTTTTAAATCAAAATGTGAAGTTCCATCAAACTCCAGAACGTAGGAATCGAATCCTTCATTTGCCAGATCTTCCTGATATGTTTGAATAGACGTTTCAATATCTTCATAAAGGTCATCATTAACAATAATGAGGAATCCTTCATCTCGTTGATTTGAGGACATCCTGCTAACTTCATTGACTTGAGTTTGTTGCTGCGGATGAGTTCCAAACCAATCTTGATATGTATCATATACGGCGTTTGGATCGAGGTCTCTGGTTACAGGAACATCTTTGTATCCTGCAAATAAGCTACAGCTAATAATCACAAAAGTAAAAAATACTATTCTCTTCATTACATATTTCCTTACGATATTCCTATTTCAACAATAAACATCTATTCTTCGCAATGGGTTTTCCGTCCACTTTTAATTGATAGAAGTAGACACCACTGGAAACAGGTTGATTATTTGAATCGGTTCCATTCCAAGTAATAGAAGATTGCCCTATGAGCCCGTTCTGGGTAACATTGAAAGTTTTTATTTTCTGCCCTTTTAAATTATAGATGCCTAATTCAACATTATCTGCATCTTCAAAGTTTAATTCAAATGAGATAGTTGTTGAAGGATTGAATGGGTTGGGATAATTACGCAATATACAATTTGAATTTAGCAATTCTTCTTCGCTGCTAGAATTGTTTATAATCGTCTCTTCTATATACTCATTATTGTTATCGCTAAAGCGGAAGGTAGCTTCATCCCACCCATAAGAAGCAGTTACACTTTCAAAAATGACATCACCAGAATAATCAAAACCTAAGGGATTAAGTTGGAAACTTTCTCCATCTACAATTAATTCTGCGGTTATTGGGAAGTGTCCATTTTCATCGAAATAAGAACAGGTAAACAACCCACCATTTGTTCCATTTAATTCGTTAATTTCTGGTAATATATTTACAATTGGTTCTATCTCGTATTTGCTAATATATTGAAGAGACAACGTTGCTAAGTCTGCAATTAAGAATTCTGCTGGAAGTGAATATTTTGCTGTAAGCATTTCTATACCTATGGAATTTGT
This sequence comes from Candidatus Tenebribacter mawsonii, assembly GCA_030765665.1. Lineage (GTDB taxonomy): Bacteria > Cloacimonadota > Cloacimonadia > Cloacimonadales > TCS61 > Tenebribacter > Tenebribacter mawsonii. The sequence goes on from JAVCCD010000267.1 coordinate 1,966, forward strand.
AATGTTTGGCCACTCACCAAAATTTTCATCCCCTGTTAAGGTTTCAATATCACAAGCCATTTGAAGTTGTCCATCTATCACATCTGCCTCGATATCTCCAATTTGTTCAAAAGCTTCTAAACTGAATTCTGTTCCCCAAATTTTATATAAACCCGAATCTAAAAGTAATGGAATATCTCCATATATCATGGCGTAGATCACCGAATCAAGGAGTACCGTTTCCGGATTAATCATGGTTGTAACATAAAAATAATAAGTGGTCGGAAATAATCCGCCTGTATCAAGTGGAAAATCACCTGAATCATTGGTGATCCCAGCATAAAATCTAGTATCTGAATAGCCAAAATAATTTCCCGTAAGATCAAGATTGGGTGAATCAGGATCGAGATTATCACCAATTAGGTCATCTGAAATAAATCCAAGATCATTTTCTGGTGGAAACATGTCATTCTGTTGAAACGCTGGCATCATTCCAACTAATGTATCCGTCTCAGTTCTGAACCTACAAAATTGAGTCTCGGTAGAAAGTGCAGGAATAACAGCTTCATAAGTTAATCCGCTAAGATTTATCATATCAATGTTTTCCCAACCAGTTTGTGTTGAATAGAACATCTCAGTTTCTAAACTTGGTAGATCCAAAGTTTCACATCGGATATGAACTTCATTATCGATTGTGTAAGAGCTGTTTCTGATATTATTCCAAAATGATATTGCTGGAATTTGTGCTTGTAAAACATGAACTGTGAGCAGGATAAGAAGTATTAAATATTTTTTCATCAATTTATCTCCTAACTTTTTTCGTAATCTCTAGATTCACCAAATTCTCGTCAAGCTACATTTTCCTGTGAAGTCTTGACAAAAATTACAATCCTAAATTTTCTTTGATTGAATTAAATAGGAGAGAAGATGAGCAAAATTAATGATAAC
>JAVCCD010000236.1 GCA_030765665.1 Candidatus Tenebribacter mawsonii
CACAACTTATGATTTCACCACGTCTTGGTGTCTCTCACCCGATTTCAGAAAAAAGCGTATTGCATTTTGTTTATAACTATCAAAGACAATTACCTCAAATGCAGTATATCTTTACAACAGGAAGACCAATAGATGTTATTACAAATCCGGGATCAGATGTAATTGTTGGTAATCCTGAACTTGATGACCAGACTACAATTACTTATGAAGCAGGTCTGCAATATCAGCTTCATGAAGATTATGTTATGGATATCACAGCTTATTTCAAGAATGTATATAATTACGTAAGTACTGTAGAAGTAGAAGACCCTGCTGACCCTACGATAAAATGGAATGAATATGTTTCCAATGATTATGGTAGTGTTCGAGGAATTGATTTGAATATAAGCAAATTTCTATCAAACTTTTTCTCAGGATCGGCTGCTTACTCTTTAACATGGGCAAACGGAAATCATTCTGAAACTTCTACAGATAATGAAGAAAGTTTGCGAGAATTTCCTTTAGAATGGGATACTCGACATAATTTTAATTTTAACTTTACTTTTAAAGTTGGCGCAGGTGAAGAGTTCTATATCCCATTTACAGAAACTGTTCTTCCGCTACAGGATTTCTCAATTAATTTCCTTTACAATCTTGCTTCAGGTGCTCCATATACACCACATTCTCTTGTTAATGGTGAAGATACACCTGACCTCAATGTTAATAGTGCATTTGCTCCTCATACAGCAAATGCAAACTTGAGATTTACTAAAAACTTTAGTTTTGGTAAAAACATGAAAATTAGATGTTATGCGAATATTTCAAACTTATTTAACAAAGATAATTTTAATAGTGTTTATCCAATAACTGGAAATCCATATAATGAAGGTGTAGATTTAGATCTAGCTGGTGGGTATAGTGATTCAAATTTAGAATCTATTTATGGCGAATTGTATAGGGATCCATCAAAAGTTGTGGCTGGAAGAACTTATTCGTTTGGTTTAACTTATATTTGGTAAAAAATAAAAAAATAAATTTGGAGGATATAAAATGAGGAAAAGACTATTAGCTATATTTATGGTTTTAGCATTTGCTAATTTCATGTTTACTGCAATTGCCTTTGCACAAGAAGAGGTTGCTGAAGAGGAAACCGCAGTTGAAGAAGTTACTGCTGAGGAAGTTGCAGAAGAAGTTCCTTTTGAGGAAACTTCACAATCTGGTGGACTTGAGATGTTTGCCCGTAAAATTGTTGGAAGTGGATTGGTTGACTTGTTTATCCAGGGTGGATTTGTAATGTATCCAATGCTACTCCTTTTAATTTGGGGTATTGCAACGATCATTTGGAAAGTAATCTCTCTCAGCTATGGAAAAATAAATCTTAATGAGTTCCTTGATAAGGTGATTCCACTTATCAAAGAAAAAAAATATAATGAGGCTCTTAAACTTTGTGAAGAGACGAAAGGACCTGTTGCTGCTGTTATGCATAATGGTCTCCTAAAAGTGGATCAAGGAACTGATGCTGTAGAAAAAGCAGTTGAAAATGCTGGTGTAATCGAAATGGCATTCTTAGAGAAAGGATTTATTCCTCTTGCTACAGTTATTAATCTTGCACCAATGTTTGGTTTCTTTGGTACAATTGTAGGTATGATTAGAGCATTTTCTGATATCGCTGCTGCTGGTGAAGTTGAACCAACTATTGTTGCAACGGGTATCCAAATAGCTCTTATTACAACTGCTGCTGGTTTGGCTGTTGCTATTCCAATGCAGTTCTTTAATAATCTCTTCTTGGGAATGGTCGATGGACTTGTGATGGACATGCAACGAGGATCAGAAAAAATGATCGAAACTCTTGTAGAACATAAATAGGAGGCGAATGTGTTACGCAGAAAAAGAAAAGATCTGGGTGGAATTCCCACTGCATCAATGTCTGATGTTGCTTTTCTGCTACTTGTCTTCTTTCTATCAACTACAAAATTTGATATAAAAAAAGGTTTGGGGATCGTATTGCCGGCTGTATCTGACGGTACACAAAAAAAGGTTAAATTAAAAGATGAAAACCTTACAAAGATTTGGATAGATAAGGATGGACAAATTACTCTTATCTCAGGTGGAAACGAGCAAATTGTTCCAATGAATAAATTGGAAAAAACTATCCATCTTATCGTAAAAGATAATCCAGATATGGTGATATCCCTGAAAACAGATAGAAAAAGTAAATACCAGTATATGGTTGAAGCTTTAGATAAACTTCAAGCCTCTGGTGCAGAAAAAATTTCTTTATCAACAAACTAGGAAGGTACTATGGCTAAAATTAAAAAAAGTGCAAGACCGGAAACGGCTATTCCAACTGCTTCTATGTCTGACATAGCTTTCCTGCTTCTTTTATTCTTCATGGTTTCTACTGTGTTTGTTAGAGAAAAAGGAATACCCGTAAAGATGCCGAAAGCTGAAAGTATTGAAAAAATCCCACGTAATCATTCAGCTACAATATATGTAAATAAAAATGGCGTAATCTCTATTGATGATTTTGCTGTTCTCATACCTGATGTAAAGTACGTAATGCAAAAGAAGTTAGCAGAAGATTTTAATGTGTTAACTTGCTTCAGAACAGATAAGGATACAAGTTATGGTATCATGTCTGATATCCTGAATCAATTGCGTGAAGCTCAAACTTTGCGTGTATATTTTGAAGCAAAGTTGAAAAGGTAGGTGAGATATGAATAAACAAATACTTGATTGGAAAGATATTGCAGAAAGTTATTATGATAAGTCTGTAAGTTTGGCAATCTTGATATTACTATTCGCTTTTATTGTTTCACCAAAAGTTGAAGTGAAGCCTTATGATAGAACAATCAAGATAATCGATGCAATAGATATTCCTCCTGAAATTAAGGAAAGGATTAAACCGCCTGAAGAAACTGTGAAACCGGTAGTTGAAATTGTTATAGTAGAAGATCTGGACGGTGAAGAGGATGATGATATCGAAATCATTGAAACTATTGGTGTAACTTCATTAGACCCATACAAGGAGATTCAGGAAAAGATTTTTGGTTCGACAGATAAATTTGCCATTTATGAGGATGAACCCTTCCCAATTAGAAATCCTGCACCAGAGTACTCAGTTTTTGCCAAAAATGCAGGGATTGAAGGGGATGTAATTCTTCAGGTTGAAGTTTTCACTGATGGTTCTGTCGGAGCTATTGAAATTTTGAAATCATTGATGTCGGGTCCTGGTGGGCTAGATGAAGCTGCAAAAAAGGCAGTTAGAACATGGGAATTTTCACCAGCTAAAAGTGGTGGTAAACCTGTAGCCTGTTGGGTTGTTTTCCCAGTTAGTTTTTCATTACAATAAAAAAATCTTGGGGGATTTTATATGAATATTAGTAAACTAAAAGTATTAATAATTCTAATGCTTCTAATAGTGTTTGCTGTTGGTGCATTTGCCAGAGCTTACACAGAATCTATGTCAGATAAGAAATTTGATGCTACACAAGTACACAACTTAGGAAACATCTGGTTACGAGTGAGTAATTATGGTTTCTTCGGATCATTTGGGGAAGATTGGCCATCACTTGAATATCCGGGAGGTTCATCTATCGACTACTTGTTCGCTGGCGGATTGTGGTTTGGCGCGAAAAAGATTAAAAGAGATTATTTGGGAAGACAATATTACTGGCTTAATTATCCGCCAAATGCAGACGATGACTATGTGCTTGAAAATGATCCCGAATGGAATGATTCTTTACAGGTAGTTGTTGATACTTTGGTTAGTATTGGTATTGATGGATGGAAGAGTCTTAATGAGCTTTTACCTGCCTATAATCCATTAGAAGCTTCTCATCTTGGTTCACAATACACAGCTCATAATTATCAGGATAAATCTGTTACCACCTCTATTAGAAATCAAAGAAAAGGTGTGGATGATGATAATGATGGATTAATTGATGAAGATCCTTTAGGATATGCATTCCCATTTAGAGTTAGTGATGAGCTTCCTCCTGCTTTTTCCGATTATGGTGGTGATTGGCTTCATAATTCAGAAGTAATTTATGGAATTGATATAATTACTGATGAAAGTAACAATGCTATCTGGTTCCCGCTTGGGTTTGTAGATCTTAGTGATGACACAAATGATCTTTATAATTTCTCCGAACCAAATGATGATGATGGTGATGGAATCGCAGATGAAGATGGATATCCGGTCTCTGAGCAGGATTTCATTTCATACTATTATGATTATAGTCCTTTTGAAAATGGTAATCCTGATCCTGATAGAGATTATGATTCTAGTTCCGGCTCCAATACACATGTTCCACTTAATATTAGAGTACGTCAAATGAGTTATCAGTGGAGTTATGATTATATTAAAAACTTGGTTTATGTAGAATTCAATATTACTAATATGAATGAGCAAGATACACTCTATGATTGTGCTATGGGTATCTATATGGATTCTGATGTTGGACCGCAATCTTTTGGTGGTTCTGCAATAGCACCGGATGATTTAAGTAGTTACGTTTCAGGCGAAGGATATGAATTTGCCTATACTTATGATGAGGATAAAGATGGTGGACTGACCACAGGTTATATAGGCTCTCGTGTTTGTACACCGGATCCTGAAGAATTGGAATTTGCTTGTTGGACTTGGGATGTTGGCTGGGGTCCGGATGATTGGCAGCCACTTCAATATACAACAACAACAAATAGAACGGCTAATGAAAAATACTGGTTAATAACAGGGAAAAACCCGGATGTAGCGGCAGTAATTGATCTTAGAACATACCCAAATGCACAGATTGAAGCAGAACCCAATGGTACTGATACAAGGTATCTTTTTGGTTTCTATGGAGCACAATCACATACTGGAGATACAGATGAAAATGGAATTGA
>JAVCCD010000095.1 GCA_030765665.1 Candidatus Tenebribacter mawsonii
CAAATTTGTGCATATTTTCCTCCAAATTGTTATTTGGTTGGAAAATACTCCGCAGAAAGTTTTTAGCTAGCTTTTAAAGATTATAGCTTACATCGCCGCTAGCGGCTTAGTTCAACAAACGTGTCAGCGGGTAGGCTGGGTGGTTTGTTTGGGCTGAATCGTACCGATTCAGGTTTGGTCAGTTTGTTCGGTCGTGATCGTTCCGATCCCGCCGCACACGGCAAACATTATACACCATAAAAGGAGTTGAATGAAAAGGTTCTTTTTCTCAGTAATTCTAGTGTTTGTTTTTTCTTCAATTGCAGAAGCGATTGAAGTAGGTGGTCATCTAACCGAAAACACAACATGGAGTCCTGCCGAAAATCCCTACCTTGTCACAGAAACATTGTATGTAGATTCAGGTGTTACATTAACAATTCTACAGGGAACAGAGATTAAGGTAAGTGGAGCATCATTATCAAATTCCTATGAATATACGCAGAATTTCTGGCTTGATAATACTGGTTGGTCTTTAGCAAAATATATTCGTGTTGACGGTAGGATTATAGCGGAAGGTACCCAGCAAGATAGTATAATTTTTACTCGAATGCAGGATGATATGAACTTTAATTGGGGTTCAATTTGCATTACTATTAATGCTGAGTTATGTGTCTTTAAATATTGTGTCTTCGAGCATATGGGTAACACAGGTCTTGCTATCAGCAATATCTCTGAAGGTTTAGATTTCTTTAATGGCAGAGGAAGAGTACAGAACTGTAAATTCTTAAATTGTACTATAGGTATAAATTCTGATTCATACGAGAAGGAGCTTGAGATCATAAATAATGATTTTATAATTAATGATAACGTAAATCCTTATCTGCCAAACTTCAACCCAGGAAGGAACCATATTCAATCATTTTTGATAGGTTCAAACTATACTTCTGATGTTTTAATATGTAATAATTTTTTCGAAGGATACGACTCATATTATGGAGTAGGTGCTAACCATTTATCATTTGCATATAATACAATTTCTAATTGTATTTCCTCTGGTGCTAATGGTTATTTTTTTAAAAATGCATTTACGAATTGTTACAAAGCAATAGGTGGTGGAGATTCCCTTTATATCAAGAAGAATCACTTCATAGGAGCAGATGTTGATTTAGATTATGCATATGTTGAGATTAGTGATAATTATTTTGATGATTGTGAACTAAATACTAATTTAAATTGCTATGGAAATGTTTCTAATAATTTATTACAAAATTCTTCATTACAAACGGCGAGTTATTTGGAAGTTTGTAACAATATTATTTTCAACGGAATTCACGGTATTGCAGTAACATATAGAAATGTAATGAATTCAAATAATCTTGTATATAACAATCATTATGCAATTGGAGGATATTTCAATGATTATTATAATAATTGTATAATTCTGTCTAATACTGAACTATCACAATATGGCGTATCTGGTAATCCCATTTTTCGTAACTGTATTATTGATTTTCCATTAGATCCGCCATTGATAGATGGTGGAGGTAATATTATCGTCGATTCCTTGCAGGCGCAATCTATCTTCGAAGATATTCAAAACGGAGATTTTCATCTCATTGAAGGCAGTCTGGCAATTGAAGCTGGATTTGATACTCTTGGTTATTATTATCCCTTTGATATGGATTACAATCACAGAGTCTGGGACGGAGACAATAATGGAAGTGCAATAATTGATATTGGTCATTATGAATATGGCTCACCTGTTTTTGGTGGTATTGAGGGTGTAACTTACGATCCGTCAACCGGGGATCCTGTGGATTACGTATTACTAAAAATCAATAATGAGCCAGGTGAATTCACTTTCTCGGATAGTCTTGGCAACTTTGAATACAAACTTCCTGCAGGGATTTATAATGTTTATGCTGAACGAGTTTTTTATGAAGATGTAATTGAATATCAAATAGAAGTAATTGATGGTGAATTTACCCAAATAGCAATTCCAATGCTTGAAATAGTGGATATTGAAGAACAAACAATCCCTAATCCCTCATCCCAAATTTCTAATTTGATGAACTATCCAAATCCATTTAATCCAAGTACGATAATTGAGTTTTCAATACAAAATAATATTAATGTAGAATTATCCATTTTTAATATCAAAGGCCAAAAAGTAAAAACACTAATCAATGAACAAATTCAAAAAGGTAAACATAACGTAATTTGGGCTGGATTAGATTCTAATAATAAACCTGTAAGTTCTGGTATTTATCTTTATAAAATTAAAGCTGGTAATCAAGAATCAGTAAGACGAATGCTTTTGTTGAAATAGAAGAAGTAAAGATTATGGTGTATAACAAAAGTGCCCACATTCAGATTGAAAGAGATGCAGGAAGAACGTGACGCACTCGAACATTACAAGCAACTTAGGAGGAGTAATGAAAAGATTAATTACTTTAATATTAAGTATCTTAATCAGTATCACACATTTATTTGCAGTTTATCATACAGACTGGATAGAGTCTTTTGAAAGTGACATTATTGAATTTAAAGTTCAAAATGAATTTATTTATGTAATTACAGCAAATGAGGGATTATCAATTTATTCTTATGAACTTAATGAACTACCGATATTAATCTCAAATTATCCAGAAATTGTAACAAATAATCTAATTATTGATGGCAATTTTGCATTTCAAACAAGTAGCCAAACAATTTCAAAATATAATATCAGTGATCCCGAAAATTTAATCTTTTTAGGTTCATTCGACATTCCAAATTATATTGTAGATAATCCAATTAATCAAATTTATATTAAGAATGATTTATTATGTATTGCCAGCTTCGATGATGATTATGGTTATGAAGATACAGACACATTTATTGATTTATTTAATATTCAAGATATCAATAACGTTCAACATTTAATTTGTTTTGAACATTATGGGTTTGAATTAGGAGTACGAGCTAAAATATTTTATTTTAACAATGAAAATTACCTATATATTACTCCAGGTGAACTTGGTACAAGGATTTATGATTGTAATGATCTACTCAATATTCAAATGGTTGGTGAATTAGATATGGTTCAACATCCCATTATGATCAACGAAAACTATGTAGTTACTTTTTTTTCTGAAATATTCCAATTTAACACATATTCCACCGTAACTTTAATTGACGATCTTGATTTCGGCTCAACAGCAGCCTGGCAAAATGATGAGCTTCTCTTATTAAACAGTTCCAATGATGTATCCTATTTATATGATTTGAGTGAGAACAGTATTATCAACCATTATTATGCTTTTAATCAAATTCCTGAATTCAATGGAAATTTTTTATTTTTAGCCAAAAATCATATATTGCAGCGTATTGATGTTCGATATCCTATAAATTATGATGAACTATACCATTTAGATTATAATGTTAATGGATTTACATTAGATTATAATAAAATCATTTTTGAAATAAATTCAGGTTTAGGCATAGTGAATCTTGATGATCCACAATTTCCATTTTATGAAATTCAAACAAGTTATAATGATGGATTTTTTATAAATGATGATATATTGATCACATATGATTATCATTATAGCTATACAAATTTTGAGTTATTTAATATCGAAGAATTGAATAATCCAATATTATTGAACTCTTTTGAATTAGCGAATACTGGAAGACCGTATATTCTAATTGATAATTCATTATATTGTTTCGATTTAAACACTATAAAAGTAATTTCAATTGAATCTCCTTCAAATCCGCAAATCGTTAATGAACTCAATTTTGAAAATGATTATTATCAAGCAGAATTTATAAAAACTAACTCAATATTGTATTTATTCGGTTCAGGAAAAAGTGCATCCATTGATATTTCAGATAGCTTGAATCCAACTATTTTAGTAGAGTATTCTTTACCGTCTAATCCTCAAACTTTGTACAAAGTAATTATGATAGATAATATTGCTTACATACTTCCTGATGATGGAGATACGGTTCTTCATATTTATGATTATGACAATCCAGAATTACCAGTTTTTATTAACACAATTGATTTATTACGAAGTATTGATAAAATATTCAAAATTGATGATAAAATTGCAATTTGCACAAATGATATAAACACGATTTATTTTTATGACATTGATAATTACATCCCATATCTTTCTGCTGAATACAGCTGGAATAATAAAACCTATGATCTTCATAAATATTATGATCATCTTCTCGCATCAAGTGGATATTTTGGAATTTCAGCTTTATCTATGAGTATAACTCCAGTTGATGAAATGTTAATCACCCAAAATAATAATATTCAAATTTATAATTTTCCTAACCCATTCAATCCGACTACAACAATAGAGTTTTCTATCCAAAATGATTCTAAAATTGAACTAACAATTTACAACATTAAAGGACAGAAAGTAAAAATGCTCTCAAACAAAAATTTCACAGAAGGAAATCATTCTATTTTGTGGAATGGAAAAGATGATTCTGATAAATTTGTCAGTTCTGGAATCTATTTCTATAAATTAAATGTTAATGGTAAAACTGAAGCAGTAACAAAATGTTTGCTGCTGAAATAGGTAAGATGCTTGTAACAAACAGCTCCACAGCCAAGCAAGAAGAGAAGCAAGAAGAGCGTGGCAGCTGCCAAACATTATGCGTTACTAAAAGAATATCTGATTTAATTTCGAGTTTTAAAGAAAAAAGTAAACTGAGATTTAATTCAGAATTGATCTTTAAAATTTTATAAAGTGTTTCGATTATTTTCAAAAAATTGAAAAAAGCAAATTGTGTTTTTACAAAGCCAAGTGAATTCTTCTAAATGATTCAAAAATTATTCAATGGTCTATTATCACGTTATCAATTCTATTTTGTGTCGGTGTCATTTATCCATTAAGTTTCATTCCTACAAATGCCGACTATTTAATTTCAATTTCAGAATTTAGTAAATTGGTATCCTTTTCAAA
>JAVCCD010000078.1 GCA_030765665.1 Candidatus Tenebribacter mawsonii
ACAAAACAATCTCACCAAATATTTCACTAAGATTAATTAATTCTTCATCGTAGTAATTATCTCCAGTGCCATCCTGAACAGTATTCCAACCAGTAAAGCTCCAACCTGTTAGATTAAATCCATTTGCAATTAAGTTATAATCTATATCATTTAAACATAACATTTCATCCATAACGCCAGTAATAACATTAGTAGCATCTAAAGGCAAATTACTTTCAAAAATAATTGTGTAATCATAATTCTGCCATTGAGCATAAAGTGTTACAGTATCACCATTAACAGCAGAAATAGTAGAAATCTCTTGTTCTAAGCTATAAGACTCTCCCGATCCATCAGAAGAAGTGTTCCAACCTATAACTTTATAATTGCTAAGTTCCAACTCATTAACAGCTAAAGTACTTAGTGTATCATAAGTATATTCAGAATTAAGCATTACTCCATTAATATCATCTGTTACATCAGCAGGTTTATTTGAATCATATATTACAGAGTAAGTATTTGCTATCCATTGGGCATAAAATGTTATAGTAACATCATACTCTCCAGTAATATTTAATACTTCTTCTTGATCTGTATAAGAAGTTCCCGAACCGTCATTCTCAATATTCCAACCGTCAAATGTCCATCCAATAAGGCTATAACCGTTCACGCTAATTAATTGATTATAATCATATGTATGAATTGAAGTAAGAGTTTCTCCTAAGACATCATTGCTTGCATTCTGGGGTTTATTTTCATCATAAAAAATACTATATTGGTTAATTGCCCATTGAGCATACAGATTAATTGTTTGTTCATCTTCTGCAGTCATACGAATTATATTTGCTCCATCCTCATAAGAGTCACCTGAGCCATCATCTACAGTATTCCAACCAATTTGATGCCATCCGTACAAAGAATATCCACTTAAAGACAGCGAACCTAAAATATCATAAGAATATGTAGATGTATTAGTTTCACCTGTGACACTAGATTGTGCTTCATTAGGTTGATTAATAAAATAACTTACATAATAAATGTTTTCTTCCCATTGTGCATAAAACAAAGTTTCTCCATCATCAACTGGGTTAACGGTAGAAACATCTTGATAATCAGTGTAAGAATCACCGCTTCCATCAGCTACAGTATTCCATCCTGCAAATTTCCATCCTGTTAAAGTAAAGCCATTAATACTAAGAGCACTTGCTATATCATAAGTATGTGCAGATATCTCTGTAGTCCCTACGATTTGAGCATATGAATATGAAGGCTTATTTGACAAATATTTTACAGTATAGTTATTTGCTGACCATGTTGCAGTTCTTGTGATATCCACAATATTTGCAGTAGCTATTAGAGAACCTTCTGACCAACCCAAGAATGTATAACCTATTTTGGAAGGATCTTGGAGAGTAATATCATCATCGTCATAGATATAACTTAGAGGATTGGATACATTATTTTCACCGCCATCCATTTCATAAGTAATCGTATACGTATTGACTGTCCACTGTGCAAATAAAATATTTGATCCGCCATCCGTTGCAGTCATTTTTGAAAAGCTTTGGCTATCAATATAAGATTCACCATTACCATCGGTCATTGTATTCCAACCTACGAATGTCCAACCTATTAGAGTAAATGCATTTGGATTTAAATTATATGTTGATTCATATTGACAATCTGTATTTTCCATAGAATTAACGATTTCTGCTTTAGCACTTTCAGGTCTATTATTATCATATATTATGTGATAACAATTTTCTGTCCATTGAGCATATATATTTGTTATTCCACCATCTGTTAAATTTATTTTCAAAACACTTTGATTATCTACATAAGAATCTCCGCTTCCATCAAATTCGCTATTCCAACCTATAAATGTCCAACCTAAAAGGCTATAATCATTTGTGGTTAAAAGATAAGTTGATTCAAAATCACACTCAAGTTTTTCGGTATTGCCAACTATATTCTCACTTGAAGAAATAGGTTTGTTTGCATTAAATACTATCTCATATGTGTTTTCAGTCCATTGAGCAAAAAACTCTGTTAATCCTCCATTTGAACTATTTAATATGGATACTAATTGTGTATCTGAATAAGCATCTCCACTTCCATCCAATACAGTAGTCCAACCAACAAAAGTCCAACCGATTAAAGTAAATTCATTTGTTGTAATAGCACTTTCCGTGTCATAAATATGTGAAGAATCTGTAGTATCTCCCTCTATTTCTTCGCTAGCCGTAGCAGGAATATTTGAATTATATGATACTGTATATGTATGAGCATCCCATTGCGCATACATTGTTACAGTAGACAAGTTTTCTGGATTTAGTTTACTTATATTTTGTTCATTAGTATAAGCTGTTCCATCCCCATACTCTGATGAATTCCAACCTATGAAAGTCCAACCCAAAAGGCTATAATCATTAGTAGTTAATGAATATTCTGTTTCAAAATCACAATCAAAGCCCTCAGTTTCACCCACTATATTTGAACTTGCGTTTGAAGGTATATTTGAGTCAAAAACAATCTCGTAAGAATTCTGAGACCATTGTGCATAAAGAATAACTACTGAACTATCTATAGCGTTAAGGTTTGTAATAGTTTCGCCATTATCATATGGTGTCCCTGTGCCTACTGCATGAGTATTCCACCCTGTCATAGTCCATCCTCCTATATTATATAAGTTAGAAGTCAAACTAGAAGCTGTATCGTAAGTGCATGACAAATCAGACATTGTACCTTCCAAATCCTCAGTAGAATCATCAGGTTTATTAGGTTCAAACTGAACTGAATATGTATGTGCAGTCCATTGTGCGTATAGAATTGTAGTCGCATCATTTATAGGATTTAATTCACTAATATCCTGTTCATCTGCATAATTGTCACCAGAACCATCTGCATTAGTATTCCAGCAATAAAAAGACCAACCTGTTAAAACAAAACTATTATCTGTGATAGGACTTGCTGTATCATAAATATGAGAAGAGTCTGTTGTTACACCAATTACCTCAGCAAATGCGTTAGCTGGCTTATTAAATTTATATGTAACATCATAGTTATTCTGCGTCCATTGAGCATAAAAAACAGTAATTGCTTCATCAACAGGATTAATTTTGCAAACTACTTCTTCATCTGTATAGTGTTTTGAGCCATCAGCTTCAGTATTCCAACCATTGTAAGTCCATCCAAGCAAGCTATAATTATTTATTTCTAAACTTTTTATTTCTTCATAAGTATATGAAGAATTTGCAATCACTCCCTCTACTTCACTTGAGGAAATATTAGGCTTATTTTTATCATAAACTATTGTATAATTATTTTCCACCCATTGAGCATAAATAATTACCTCACCCAAATCTACATCAGTTAAATTAAATATAGTGCTTTGATTGTCATAGTCATATCCTGAACCATCTGCAGATGTATTCCATTTAACAAATGTCCAACCTATAATACCATAATCATTTGAACTTAATGTAAATTCCGTATCATATACGCAATCCATATCCTCAATTGTGCCTGTAAACTCATTGGTTGAAGCCGAAGGCTTGTTAATATCAAATTTTACAGAGTATTTATAAGGTTCCCATTGAGCGTATAAAAAAACAGTTCCTGCATCTGTAGCAGATAATTGAGTTATCTCTCCCTCATCAAGAAAAGAAACACCTGAGCCATCCGAAGATCTATTCCAACCTACAAAATTCCAGCCAAACAAAGTAAATTCGTTTATATTTAAATTATCTACATTCTCATATTGATGAGTAGAATCAAGTATGGTTTCAGATATTGTATTTGTAGCATTTGAAGGAATATTTGAATTATATTTAACTGTATAATAATTTTCTGTCCATTGTGCATGCAAAGTCAAAGTTTCAGTCATATTTGTTAGATTTACAACATTTTCATCTAAATCGTAAGCAGTGCCTGTGCCATCTTTAGATGTGTTCCAACCCGTCATTGTCCAACCTGTCAATGAATATCCGTTAACAGACAACGGATTTAAAATATCGTAGTAATGCGTGGAGTCTACAGTAGTACCAATAACCGAATTACTTGCCAAATCGGGTTTATTTATATCGTAAGTTATCGTATATTCCAAATCAGGAGTCCATTGCGCAAATAATTCAATCACAGAGCCATCTTCAGTATGCTGATATATAGTTGCCTGGTCTGAATATGCAGTACCGGTCCCGTCTGCAGCTGTATTCCAACCTGTAAATCTCCAAGCGAATAAACTGTATTGATTTTCAGGCAAGTTTTCTGAAATATCATAATTATAAGTACAATCAGGCATTGTTCCCGTGATAGCATTAGTTGCCTCAGAAGGAACGTTAGAATTGAATTGGAAAGTATAAGTCGTATGATTCTCCACTGCTACATAATTCGCCGCCTCGCCCTCACCGTTCGCAACACTTCCGCCTGAAGGCGTAGTGCAACTTGCTCCAGTATTTTCCGAAACATAAACAGTTCCGCCGCTTCCACCAGACCCACGGTTGCCACCGCTACCGCCGGCGTAAGTAATAGAGCGTGAGGTGTCTGCAACGCCACCTATGCCACCGTTAATCGTTGCGCCGTTCACACCTAAGTTACCACCTAATACATGTCCACCCCAACCAAGAGGATTATAAGGGTGACCATCTATATTACTAAGACCGACTGGTAGTGGGACATTACCGTTCCAGCCTTTATAAGCATAAGGCGGATGATTAATGCCTGCGATTCCGCTGCCGCCGCCTCCGCCGCCATTATTGCCTCGAATAAAATAACAATCAAGCGTGCCAGCATTATCCCAAGCGCCCGATGAACCACCACCGCCGCCGCCTCCGCCGCCGCCACTGCCACCGATATTAGCTGAACTGCTACCTGCACCGCCGCCGCCGCCACTTGCCCCTGCTCCGCCACCAAACCAGCAAGAATAACCATCATGAAACCAACCATTTGATATACCTGATTGAGCCGAATTACCCGAAGAACCCGTATTTCCCGCCGTGGCTGTCACGGAAACAGAATCGCATATATAAAGCGTGCCCATAGACATTCCGCTTGAACCGGAGCTACCGTTCGAACCCGCTATTCCGTTTTTAGCTACTAAATACTCAGTATTTACTGAGGCTCCGCCAGCACCTCCAGTACCTCCAGTGCCTCCAGTGCCTCCTATACCTGCACCTGGAGCTCCGCCACCAGTACCGCCATCACCTCCCTTACCAGAATGAAAAACACCAGCTCCCGAATAGTCATTGCCATAAGCACCGACAGAGGAACTCAGTCCTGCAGCACCATTACCCGCATTAGTCCCATCACCGCCGATAGCTACTACGCTCCCGTTTCCTCTTAAATAGAGTGTTGAGTTAGAAGGAATAGATATTCCCGTTCCGCCACCTATGGTCCCTGATCCTGACTGACCTACACAGGTTAAAGTGACTCCAGCATTGATATATATAGTTACAATAGAGGAATTAGCAATAGTAAGCCCATTCCCTCCTGTACTTCCATTTGTGAAAGTGACATCAGTTGTTACATAATAAGTTCCTGTTGTAAGCATCATCCCTGAACTACTACTACTAAGATTTGTGCTTGCATAAGCAACTTTATCATTAGTATCACCAATTAATGGTGAATGCGTTAAAGTTCCTAATAGAAGAGCGACCATTATTATCGCAATTATTAAGAAAACTGAGTTTTTTTTAAAAATTTTAAAGTTTTTCATTAAACCATCCCTCCCTTTGTATATTAATTTTGAATATTAGGCATTTTTTACTATAATTATAAAAGTTAATACATTTCTTAAATCAATAACACCTTTTATTACAGTCATATAAAAAAATCTCTTAGGCATTTATCTTTTTTAAAAGCCTTTATAGATAAAAAAGTCTTGTTAAGATTTATTATTTGAAAAAATGTTTTGTCATTTTACCATAGTCTAGTTCATCTATAATAGCCTTGCTTAAACTTTTCTGTTCAAAAACATCAAAACTTTCAAA
>JAVCCD010000185.1 GCA_030765665.1 Candidatus Tenebribacter mawsonii
AGATCATAGATGAAGAAGAACTAGGTACTGAAGAGCATGATATTGAGATAATTGAAACAATCGGCGCAACTTCTCTTGAACCTTACGAAGAAGTTTCTACTCCCACAATAGAAAAAAGAAAATCACCTTCTGAGAAAACCCATTCCAAGGTTAAAGCTTCTTCCACTTCCGGATTAAGAGCCGGCTTTGTGGATGATAATAAACAATTTAATTATTTTTTGAACTTCCTGGAAGAATACAAAAGACGAGTGTCATCATTTCCTATAAATATAACTGAAAGAATTATCCTGAATGTAAAAGACGGACTGGGAAATTCTCTTCCTGATGCAAAATTGAAAATCTTTGCTGGAAAGGAAGAATTGGAAAACGGATTATCCTATTCTGATGGAAGCTACCTTTTCTTCCCCACAGAATATAAAAAAAACATTAGTGAATACAGACTTGAAGTTGAATATTCCGGAATTACAGAACAGATGATGATCGACCGCCAGGGAAAACGTGAGATAGATGTTCCTATGGCAAATATCCAAAAAGCTGTAGCGGAAAATATTCCACTTGATATCCTGTTCATAATGGATACAACAGGAAGTATGGATGAAGAGATCAGAAGGCTTCGCAACAGTATTGAGATCATTAACCTAAATATCTCCGAGATCTCTCCCAAGCCTGAAATTCGCTACGGAATGGTTTTATACAGAGATGTTTCTGATGTATATAATACAAAAATTATTCTACTGAATGATAGCCTACCTGCCTTCCAGAAACAATTATTTGATGTTGCTTCCGGTGGCGGAGGTGACAGACCTGAAAACCTGCAGGCAGCTCTGGATGATGCACTCAATAAAATAAGCTGGAGTGAAAATGGAGTAAGATTAGCATTCATTATCACCGATGCACGCCCTCACCTGGATTATAAACAAGAATACACTTATGTAAGTGCAGTTCATGATGCCAAAAGAAAAGGCATAAAACTCTTCAGTATTGGAACCGGTGGTTTACCTATTGGTGGAGAGTATGTACTGCGTCAGATCTCGCAATACACTTATGCCAACTATGTGTTCCTAACTTATGGAGAAAAAGGTGAAAGCGAAGGTGGTGCTCCCGGCAGTGTAAGCCATCACACAGGTGAAAATTTTCAGACGGATAAACTGGAAGCAATTATTATCCGTAAAGTGAAAGAAGAACTACATAATTACCTGGGAAAACCTCTTTCCGGCGGAGATGAATATTTGCAGGCTACCAAGATAGAAACGGAAGAAAACAAGGTTACGCTGGATAAATTATTCACAAGGGCTCTTACCCAGCTTCATGACTATTCTTCCATAAAAATCCCAAACAATACTCCTGCTGCCGTACTGCCGATCATGTGCAGAAAAGAAGAATTGAAAGTAAATGCCGAATATTTTACTGCCAACCTGCTGTACGCTTTTTCACTAAATAAAACTTTTAAAGCTATCGAACGAAATGATCTGCAAAAAATAATTGAAGAACAGAAGCTGCAGCTCACGGGACTTACCGACCTGGACAAAGCAGTTGAAGTTGGGAAAATAATGGGTGCTGAAATGCTGATAGCCGGTGAATTATTTGAGAAAGAAGATTGCTTTGAACTCTATGTGAAACTGCTGAATGTGAGAACAGCAGAAGTATTATCTATCACTAAAACCAAAATTGATAAATCACTGGGATTATAGTTATTATTAATTTTGCGCTTTATTGTAAATTTTAATTCTGTTACTTTAGCTCTGATTCTTCGATATGTGCCAAGGTTCAATTGGGAAACTTGTATTATACACAATAAGTATTATGAGACAAGTTGAAACCAATAGGAGTGATCAAATGCATTGCTCAAAAGATCTATATCAAAAAGGAAGTTGCTTCCATTTCTACAATCGAGTAGTTGATGGAGAATTCCTATTTATAGATCATCATGATTATCTAACTTTCTTATCTAAATTTAGAAATAGCATGGAAAGATATCCACTTTCTGTGTTTGCATATTGTTTGATGCCAAATCATTTTCATTTTTTTATAAGACAAAATTCTGAAATCGCAATTTATCAGATCTTCAATTCTGTATTATCTTCCTATGTGCAAAAATATAATCTAAAATATCAAAGAAAAGGAGCTTTGATGGGTGGACCTTTACAATCAATTGAAATTGCAGATGATCAATATGTTCTCAATTTGTGCAGTTACATTCATTTGAATCCGGTAAAAGCTAAAATGGTTTTGACAGCTAAAGAGTGGGAATATTCAAATTATTCTGAATGGATTGGCATTAAAAATGGAAAATCATTCGATCCATCGGTTTTTGAATTATATAATATAACTATGCAGAAATATAAACAGAGAATTGAAAATTATCAGGATGAGGTTGAAAGTGATAAATTCAAGAGATTGTTATTTGATAATGAAAGGGAAATTAATTCTAATACATGAACGGATTAAAACTATCACTTTAGCGTATGGCTGGTATTGCATTGTTACCTTCATTGTCACCTTAACACATGACTTTCAGCATGTGCCAAGGTTCAATTGGGAAACTTGTCTTATGCACCGTAGGTGTTATGAGATAAGTTGAAATAAATCATTGGGATTGTAGTTTAGATGATAGTTATGGAATTGATTTAGGAGAATATGTGTCAGATAAATATTTTGAAGAAAAAACGCAAAGACAATTAATCATAGCAACTCATAATGCTAACTTCGTTATTAATGGAGATTCAGAATTAATTCATATATTGGAAATAAATGAACACAACAAAACGGTTATAACTCCAACTAGTATTGAATGTTTACAAAATAGAAAAAAACTCCTAAAACTAGAAGGAGGAAAAGAAGCGTTTAAACAAAGACAGAATAAATATCATTTTTAAATCTTAATTTATAGAGTTGCATCGGAACAATCATTTCCTATCTCTTACTAATTTAATTCTTTTTTTAACACGAATACAAAAAAGGACGGAAATTAATCCGCCCTTTCTCTTGCCGTATTCATACTAGGAGGGACCTCGTACAAATGCCTATTTCATTAGTTTATTCATTAATTCATAATTAACTACAACCCAATATTAGTTCCGGTTGCCATCGTGTGAAATCCCGTGAAGTTATCAACAGAGCCGTAAGCAAGGATCACGTTGTAATTATTGTCGGGCACTAATACTTTGTCATACATATCACCGGAGTCTAGAGGAATCTTGAAGTGTAGCATGGTAGTTCCAGCATCTTCCATTCCATAATGATCCATAACATTATCAGTTCCACCCAGAGATTCATCGGAGGCATGAGTTGTGGATCCAGTTCCAAAATCATCACGGATAGAAACATCTCCGCCATCATCTACATAACCAATAATAATATTTGCATCAGCCATTTGGTTTACGGGGTCGAAACCTACAGCTACCCAGCCTGTGGTTGGAGCAGAGACGTTCACATAAAGATATTCATCATCAGTACGCCACTGTAATTCAATACCTTCTACCGTTACCATTTCATATTGTTCAAAAGTTATTTGTTCTACCTGTCCCACGGGAATTGAAACCATGCTGCCGTCTGTATAAATTACTACCATATCTGTGGCAGAAAGTATTGCCATAAGTCCAATCAACATAAAAATTATATATTTTTTCATTTTACTATTCTCCTATTTCATTAAGATCATTTTGCGGTGTCTAAAAATACTGTTATTACTCATACTGTAAAAATAGATTCCTGACGGAGCCATTTTTTGTTCATCTGTTTTTCCATTCCAGTTAACTAGATGTTCACCATCTGAGAAAAATCCATCAACCAATTCGCGGACTAATTGTCCTTTTGAGTTGTAAATGTTAATTTCAACCTTGTTTGCCACATCCATAGAAAAGCTGATGTTTGTATCAGGATTGAACGGATTAGGGTAATTTTGGTTCAACAGGAAAGCGGCATTAATTGGAACTTCAGCCGGATCAACTCCGGTCATTGTGTCAAAATCCATAAATAGTATATCATCGAAAAGAAAAGTGTGTG
>JAVCCD010000224.1 GCA_030765665.1 Candidatus Tenebribacter mawsonii
AGTTTTTATTTTTTGACCTTTGATGTTATAAACTGACAACCCAATGTAAGATTTTTGTTGAATTGAGAACTCAATTGTTGTTTCAGGATTAAATGGATTCGGAAAATTCTGAGACAGCATACTTTTTCCCGATATTATTTCACCTTCAACCCCTGTAACCGGCTGAATAAATCTACCATAAACATCACCATCAGTCAAATCGGAATCAACTCTTGTTGCTACAACCAAATATTGATCACCCCCAAATCCAGCTCCCCCCATTGGGATTTTATTATCTAATGGGTCGAATAATACAAATGGCGTATCAATCGGAACACCCGATGTATCAAAGAATCTTCCCATAAGTGACTCATTGGAAAATTGAGTCCAAGTTATAAAGTAATTATTTCCATCATAAGCAACAAATGGAAAAGCAGGATATTCTGTCGAATCGCAGATAGTTATTGTTTCTTGAATCGTTCCGGAAGTAGTGATAAAACGTCCCATTAGTGTCCAAGCAACAATATCACCTTGAGAATCCGGTGTTTCATGATAAGCTAATAAATATCTGGTTCCATCAAAGGCAATTGAAGTAGGATTATCGCTATAGTGTGGACCATTGTCGATCACAAAATTACTTCCCACCAGCACGCCGTCTTTACTAACAAATTGACCATAAATATCTTTATCGCTCTGGTTGGGAACATCTTCAACCCAATCTACCAGATAATTTGCACCATCATAAGCAAGGGAAATCTCCCGAGCAAAATTACTGCTGATCAATATTTGGCTTCCTATTAAATTTCCTGCCTTACTTATTCTTTGACCATAAAGAACATTGTTGGTTTTTACAAAAATCGCTAAATAGGTAGAATCGCTAAATGCCAGATTAGAAAGACCTGCTCTTGCGGTAGATAAGCCTGAAGCAATATTTATAGATGATCCAACCAAATTACCGGATGTATCTATAAGTTGCCCTTTGAGGTTGCCATCGAAATCAAACCAATTTAAGAGGTAATTTGTTCCGTCAAATATAGATGATGCACCGGGGAAAACACCTGTGTCACCAAGAGCTATTCTTGCTCCGATCAAGTTACCAGAGGGAGCTACTAATTGGGCAGTAATATTATCGGGACTTAAAGAATCTCCCAGAATAGCAACCAAAAAGTTTTGTCCATCATAAGCCCCTCCTCCAGAAAAATTGTTGTCGCTTCCTTCAGCAATTGGGAATTCTTGAGCTTTAATAGTTGTCTGGATCAAAATAACCACAACAACTATCATCAAACGGGTGAAATGTTTCTTAAACATAATAAACCTCCTTTCTTTAATTGTTAAGGGTAATTGCCACTAATGTTTGGACACTGCCACGTTCTTCTCGCTATTCTTTCAATCTGAATGTGGAGTGTTTTGTTAGTGGAATCATCTTTGACAATTATTCAATTATTGAACCATCTGAAAATACAATTTTTGTTACATTTACTTCAGTTTTTACATTACCAGATTCAACAGGACTCCATAATTTTTTGTAAGGACTTGAGTATGAATCTTCCCAATACCAGTATAAATTCATAGAATTCTTTTCTCCAGATGATAAATTCAAGTCATATTTTGCTGAACCATCATAAAGAATATCACCAAAAACATCTTTAAATGTGAAATCAAATTTTATTGCTACTATTTTTTTTTGTGATTTATTTTTAAATTGAAAATATGCTCTCACGTGAGCACTGTATGGTTTACTATTTCTATCATAATTTTTTTCGTATCGCTCAAGTTTAGCTTTTACGAACTTAATATATCTATTAATTTTTGGATTAATTTTTTTGTATTCTTTGTATTCGTATTTGTCATTCACATAATAAAAATCATATTTTAGACTTCCATCAGTATTGTAGGTTAAATCCCATCCATTTTTTAAACCATTTTTATAATTAGTCTCCTCAGATAAAGATCCATTCTCAAAATAGACTAATTGTTTTCCATTTAATTTTCCGTCTTTATAATTAGATTTTTCTTTTAGTTTACCATTCTCAAAAAATGCAACACATTCCCCATCTTTTAATCCCTCAATATAATTTTCTTGTATTAATAATTTACCACTTTCGTTATATTTAGTGACTACTCCATCGAATTTATCATTTTTATAATTTGCTTCATATTTTAAATTATAATTATCATAATAATGTTTTATTACTCCTGTTCCATCAGTTAGATTTCCACTATCCAATAATTCTCCATCCATTTTCCAATATGACCACTTTCCATTAATTTCCCCATCTTTATAGTTGATTTTGCATTTAGGTTTTTCATTTTCGTAAAACTCTTGCAAAAAGCCATTAATTTTTCCATCTGCATATTGAATTGTGGATTTTAAATTTCCAGAATCATAGAATTCAGAAACTTTATTATCAGTTATTATTCCTTTATCATAATTTATTTTTGATTCTATCTTACCGTTTTGATGAAATGATGTAGCAACACCAGACAATTTGCCATTTTTAAAATTCGATTCACTTTGTATATTACCATTTTCGTAGTAATTTTTTGCATAACCGTGCAATTTGTTATTCTTATAGTTTATTACACTTTCTAAAACTCCATTTCTATAATATTTTGAAAGACCATTTTTAAATCCAGATTTGTAAGTAGATTCAAATCCAAAATTTAGTTCATTATCTTTAAAAAGAGTATCTGTTTCAGAATTATATACAAGAATACCTGAAAATGGTGCATAAAAATCTTTCAAAAAAATTCCTAAAGTATCAAGTTCTATATCCCAATAATATTCAAATGGTTGTTTCTTAATATTGCAAAGAGAATTTATCGATATTTTTAAATTATCGGTAAAATTAATTCCATCTTTGTATTGTAATTCAAACTGCAGAACTCCTTCTTTGTTATGATATAGCACTTTCCCAGTAAAAGGCTTATTTCCACTATTTTTTAATACTACTTTTCGGATTTCTTCACTATACACGACATCATCAGTATTAACAGTTTTTGAACAACCCAATAAAATTGTGATGATAAAAATCATTAAGATTATTTTCTTCATTTTGTTTCTCTCCTTGATATTCTTTTTTGGCTAGTGTTAGTAAAAAACTAATTTCCACTAATGTTCGAGTGCGCTGCGGAATCGGAAGATTCCGCCCAGACAGACCAACCAAAGTTTGAATCGGAACGATTCGAACGAGACAAACCACGAGACTGAACCGCAGGCACTTTTGTTAGGTGATGTTCTCATTCACAAAACTCTTTTAACTCAGAAAAACACCAATGCGGTTTATTCTTTGAAATGATAGGTTTTAATAAATCAATCTTTTTTACAAAGACAATATCATTTATTCTATCTTCACTTTCAATTTCAAGTCTTTCTTCCATTAACGGAAAATCTCCAAAAATCGCATCACATTTAATGCATCCGAATGATATATAAGATTTTTTTATTGTATGGCTATATCGTTTTTTTATTTCTCCGAGTTTAAGATTTTTACCATCCTCAGAATTAATAATTTCGTTTATCATTTTAAGAATTACAGGATTAAATAAAAATTTTGAGTCATCCCATAAAGTTTCCATTACATCAATATTACAGCCACATTTGCTTTTAACTTCATCGGAAACAAAGTAAACGTGTTGTTTTTCTCCACATTTCCAGCAACTTATTTCCCAAAATGAGATTGTAATTTTTTGTTTTTTCATTGATTTAAGATTATTGCAAAATTTAAAATTTCCGTTTAGAAGTTTAATGATAAATATTTTTAGAGGAAAATTGATTTCGTTGACGTTAACATTTATATTTTTGTTATCATCTTCTTCAATTTTGAAAATCGGAATATCTTTTGTTGCGATTATTTGTTTATCCCAATCTCTAACTTCTTTTGGTGGTGTTTTGAAAAACCAACAACCTCTAATATTGTCATTTTTATATTTTGTTTGTCTTTCTTTAGTTTCATCATAAGATTGTTTAGACCATTGAACTTGAAAAGCAATTTTCTTTGAGCCTTTAACTGCAAAAACATCGGCAGTCCAATTATCTGAAATATATTCAGATTTTACTTCCCAACCAGATTCTTTGCACGCTAACATTATTTCTGATTTAGACAATAAATATTGTTGTTTTTCAGGTTTCCAGTTTTGAGGAGATTCTCCTTTTTTATGAACAAAATGTTGAAGACCAAGTTTACTCGTTCTTAAATATCCTTTTTTGTTAGTTTGAGAAATTGTAACATCCAAAGATTTTTTTTTGATTTCTTCTTTTAACTCATTCCATTCTTCAATTGATAGAAACGGACTATTAATTTCTTTTCCATCAATTATTGCTCTTAATGGCATCTGTTGAAACTCCTTTTAATATCACCTAATGTTCGAGCACGCTGCGGAATCGGAAGATTCCGCCCAGACAAACCAACCAAAGTTTGAATCGGTACGATTCAGACGAAAGCGGACAGATAACCCAACCGCAGGTGCTTTTGTTATGCGTTTCAA
>JAVCCD010000032.1 GCA_030765665.1 Candidatus Tenebribacter mawsonii
AGTCCTCGCGAATGTAAAACAATTCAGATTGATCCGACCAAATTGAAATACAAAGTTTTCATGTGTCATAAATCTAAATCTGAGCTTAAGGGAACTAATGCTCTGAAATACATTAAATGGGGAGAAAATAAAGGTTTCAACAATAGACCATCTACAAAAAGCAACAAACCGTGGTTTAGTTTAAGTGATTATTCTTCCCCAATGCTTTGGTGGGTAAATTTAGGAGATAGATATATTTGTTTTAATAATTATAATAATCTATTTTCTGATAAGATGTTTTACAATCTTTATCCTCTGAATAATCTTATAGAAAAATTTATTGTGTCGCTAAACTGTTTGTTAACAAGATTATGCTCAGAAATATGGGGTCAAGAGCTAACAGGAAATTTGACTTTCTTAACTCATACGGTCGAGATGTGTAGACGAATAGAAGTAATTAATCCAGAGAAATTGGAACTCAATATTAATTTCGATATGAATAGAGAGATTGGAAATTTATTCTACGAATGCGGTTTTGACAAAGAAATCCCAGTTCGAGAACAGGAGCCAGATCCACTACCCGACCGTAAGGTTTTAGATGATATTGTGTTTGATGCCTTGGGTTTAACAGAGCAGGAAAGAAAAGAAGTGTATTGGGCTGTTTGCGAGCTGGTTCAGAACCGTTTGAACAAAGCAAAAAGTGTGTAAAAAAAGTGTCATTCTGAGAAATTCTTTAAAGAACTTCTAACGAAGAATCTCATCCTGCTGGAATTTTTTTGCACTTTTTTAGATTTAATTGCAGGATGAAAACTTGATAAAAGAAATAACTTACCAGGTTTTTGCAACTTGGGAAGTTTGTCAGGAAGTATAAATATAAAATTATTGGTTGAACAAAGAAAAATTAATAAACTAAGGAGTTATTATGTTGGGTTTACCTATAAACATTAAGGATCTAATCAATGGTAAAGTTGTAGAATGGGAGCGTATTGAATTCAAGGAAGGTTGGAATCCAGAAGACGTCATGCATACAATGTGTGCTTTTGCTAATGATATCAATAATTGGGGCGGAGGTTATATTATCATCGGTATTGAGGAAAAAGATGGTAAACCAATTCTTCCACCAAAAGGATTACAACAAAATCAGTTAGACCCAATTCAAAAGAAAATACTTCAAATTTGCCATCGCATTACTCCAAATTATTTCCCAATTGCTCAACCATACAACTATGATGAAAAGCACATATTAGTAATTTGGGTTTCTGGTGGTGATAATAGACCCTATAAAGCACCTGAATATCTTGCACAAGGTTCTCAATATTTTCAATGGATTAGAAGATTTTCGAACACTGTTAAACCAAAACAAGAAGATGAACAGTTATTATTTGATTTAAGTGCAAAGATACCTTTTGATGATCGCATTTGTCACAATGCTGATGTAAATGATTTTCAATTAACTTTAATTACTGAATATTTAGCTGAAATAAAAAGTAGTATGGTAATAGATAGCGGAACATCAATTGAAGAGATTAGTTCATCGTTACAAATAGCAAGAGGACCAGACGAATATTTTAAACCTCTTAATGTAGGTCTTCTTTTTTTTACGTTAAATCCAGAGAAATATTTTCCAGGAGCTCAAATTGATGTTGTTGAATATCAAGATGAAGTTGGTGATCATCTGGTAGAAAAAATCTTTAAAGGTCCTCTCCATACACAAATTCGTTCAGCACTTAGACATATTCAGGATTCAGTAATTGAAGAAAAAGTTATTAAAGTACCTGCTCAAGCAGAAGCAATACGAGTATTTAATTATCCATATGAAGCAATTGAAGAAGCTTTAGTAAATGCTGTTTACCATAAAAGCTATGAGCAAAGAAATCCTGTAGAGGTTAGTATCAGAACAGATTGTATTGAAATTCTGTCTTATCCAGGACCACTACCACCAGTTGATAATGATATATTAAAGCAAGAAAGAGTAACAGCTCGTAATTATCGAAATAGAAGAATCGGAGATTTTCTAAAAGAGCTTCATCTTACTGAAGGAAGAAGTACAGGTTTACCAAAGATCCGAAAAGCTCTTAAAGATAATGACTCTCCAGATCCAATATTTGAAACAGATCATAATACTACATATTTCTTCGTTAAAATTACCATAAACAAAGAGTTTGCCCCACATCAGCCCCAAGTTGATACCCAAGCTGATACCCAAGTTGATACCCAAGTGAAAGTCATATTGGAGTATTGTAAAGCACCACATACGAGAGAAGAGATATTAAGATATTTAGAATTAGAACCACATTATAAAAGCTTTAAACGTCATGTTATTCCTTTACTGGAAGAGAAATTAATAAAAAGAACAATTCCTGATAAGCCAAAAAGTAAGAATCAAAAATATGTAATAACCCTCAAAGGGTTAGAATTATTAAAGTAGGGGAAGATATATGCCTGATATAATTGACAACAGAAAAGAGAAGTTAGCAGACCATCTCAATCAGATTATGCAGACAAGCGAGTCTGCCAGAATGGCAGTAGGATATTTTTTTCTTAGTGGATTTGATACGGTATCAGATACGATCTCTAACCTTAAGGAGGTTAAGCTTCTCATAGGTAATACGTCAAACCGCGAAACGATTGAACAACTGGCGGAAGGATATCGTCGTCTTGAATTGGTCGCAGATACAATAGAAGAAAATGTGTATGCTAAAAAATCTATTATCAACGAAAGAATATTAAATACAAGCAACAACGTAAGATCTTCTATTGAGCTTATGGATCAAACAGACGACAATGAAGAACTTATAAAGCTTCTTATAAAATTAATCGAAGATAAAAAGCTTCATGTAAAGGTATACACAAAAGGAAGGCTGCATTCCAAAGCATACATATTCAATTATGGTAGTATATATGATGCCAATGGAACCGAATTAGACAGACATGAAAAAGGAACTGCTATTATTGGCTCTTCAAATCTCTCTTTAGCGGGTCTTACAGATAATACTGAGCTTAATGTGATGGTTCATGGAAATGACAATTTGGAAGCACTGCAAAAATGGTTTGATGATCTTTGGGAAGAATCAGAAGATTTCAGTGAATATCTAATGAACGAGCTTAATTCATCATGGGCAGCAAAGCTTGCTACTCCATATGATGTTTATATGAAGACGATCTATACTCTTGTGAAAGATCGCCTGGAAGATGCAGAATCGAAAGAAATTCTCTGGGAAGATGACATAACAAAACAATTAGCAGATTTTCAGTTGGTTGCCGTAAAGCAAGCAGTACAGATCATACGGACATATGGTGGATGTTTTATTTCAGATGTGGTTGGATTAGGAAAAAGTTATATTGGTGCAGCAATAGTAAAACATTTTGAGCGAACAGAACATGTACGTCCTCTTGTTATTTGTCCTGCAGCATTAACTGAAATGTGGGAACGTTATAATGAAGTGTATGAATTAAATGCACGTATTTTATCTACAGGTTTTCTGAGAGAAGATCCTGAAAAAGTAAGTAATATATTATTAGACGACATAAAATTTAGAGATCGAGATTTTGTTCTAATTGATGAGAGCCATAATTTTAGAAATAATGATACTCAACGATACAGAATTCTCGAACAGTATCTTTCATTTGGCAGAATTAGGTGCTGTATGTTAACTGCTACACCCCGTAATAAAAACATCTGGGATGTTTACAATCAGTTAAAACTTTTCCATCAAGAAGAATTAACAGACATGCCTATTGATCCTCCAAACTTGAGAAGTTATTTTAAGCTTATCGAATCTGGAGAACGTCAGCTTCCATCAATGCTTTCAAATCTACTTATCAGAAGAACTCGTAATCATATATTAAGGTTCTATGGGTATGACTCTGAAACCAATAAGCCTATTGACAGTAATATTTTTAGCGAATATTGTAAAGGTTCAAAAAAAGCATATGTTATTGTTGCTGGGAAGCATCAGTACTTTCCAACGAGAGAATTAGAAACTGTAACCTATAGTATTGAAGATGCATATCAAGGATTATACAAACGAATACGTGGATTCATTGGTAAAGAGATAAAGAAAGATCAGATTAGTAATACTCTTGAACAATTAAAATATGCTCGATATGGTCTCTGGCATTACGTGAAAAAAGAGAAACAAGAAAAATTACCTTATTCAGAATTGCAGCGTGCTGGCATTAATATTCGTGGATTAATCCGAATACTTCTCTTCAAGAGATTAGAATCAAGTATCTATGCATTTAAAGAATCAATTCAAAAGATGTTGGATATTCACAAGAAATTTTTAGCCGCAATGGATAAAGGATTCATTCCAGCTGGTAAAGATGTGCAGAAAATATTATATTATGAAACCGATTTAGCTAAATTTTTAAGAAAGATATCTAATGAGAAATCAAAATATAGGATTGATGATTTCGATAGAAATAAACTTGAAGCTAATATAAAACATGATATGAAAATATTTGGTGAAATCTTTAAGTTAGTGGATCCAATTAAACCTGAACAGGATGATAAATTAACTGTATTGAAGAAATTGATTAATAGTCCGGAATTAAATAAAGATAAGATTTTGATATTTACTCAATATGCTGATACTGCAAAATACCTTTTCGAAAATTTAAATCCAGGAAAGAAAGATGATACTATAGAAGTTATTCAAAGTGGTGACAAAAGTCAAGAGCGGGTGATCGGACGTTTTGCCCCAGTAGCCAATCCGGAATATATATTTAAGCAAAATGAAAATCAGATTCGGATATTAATTGCTACTGATGTTTTTTCAGAAGGTTTAAATCTTCAGGATTGTAATAGAATAATAAATTATGATCTTCATTGGAATCCTGTGCGATTAATTCAAAGGTTTGGTAGAATAGATAGAATTGGAACAGAGTATGATACAATATATGGCTACAATTTCTTACCAGAAACTGGAATAGAAAAGCATTTAGGACTTCGTGAGAGACTTGCAATTCGGATCCAGGAGATTCATGACACAATTGGTGAGGATGCAGCTATCTTGGATAAAACAGAGCAGCTTAATGAAGACGCTATGTATACAATATATGAGAAGAAAGGTGATCAACTAAGCTTGTTTGACGATGACGGTGGTGACCTTCTAAATGTAACAGAAGTTGAAGAACAATTACGTCAGTTAAAGCGGGATGATCTGGAAGAATATGATCGAATTATTAATTTACCGGATGGAATAAGGGCATGTAAAATATCTGATAATGAAAAATACTACGTTCTATGTGAAGCCAAACACCAAGATGATAGCGATCTTAAAAACTATAAACAATTATTTTTATTAAATAATAAGTTTGAAGTAATCTCTAAAGATATTCCTACTATACTTGGAGTAATTAAATCAGACAGATATGAAATATATGGAAATAAACTTCCATCTAATTATAATGAATCAGTAATGAAAGTAAAAAGAGTATTCTCTGGAATTGTAAAGCAAAGAGAATCAGAAAAAAAATACAGCTATTCTTTAACATTAGGCCAGCAGCATGTTATTAGAGAACTAAGGATATTGAATAATAATACTGATGACGAAGATACAAAACTTAAAATTCAAGTATTGGAATCGGCATTTAGAGGATCACTATCTTCTGCGATAAAGAAAGAATTAAACAGGTTGAGAAGAAATGCTATTAGTGGAGATCATCTTATAAGAGCTTTAAGTGAGATCTATACCCAACATGATATGTCTAAACTGGAACAGAAGAGAAGATCATCAAGAAGCAAGCCAGTTGAGAACATAGTTTGCAGTGAATGGATTGGAAGCTGATAAGGAATTTTGTTTTATTAACTGTACGACTAATCTTCTTGTCTAACAGAGAGAATGTAAAAAAATATCTCAGACAAGGAGTAGATATATGAGTGAGATGAAACCAATGATCGGAATTTAATAAATGTTAGTTAATTATAATAAAATCAGAATCCTTGGTAAGGGTGCCTATGGAGAAGTATTTCTTGCTGTTGAAAAAATATCAGGTAAAGAAGTAGCAATAAAATGCTTGCTGGAAAAAGACCCTGAAAACCAAGAATCTATTCTACACGAAATTGAAACTGTTTCCAAGCTTTCTCATCCCAATGTTATTAATTATCTTCATAGTTTCTATGATGATGGTTTGCTTTATTTGGTAATGGAATATTGCAGTGGTGGTTCTCTGCGAGATCTTCTTAACAAGAAAAATATTTCGTACAATATTGCTTTAAAATATTGTTCAACAATTGCTGCTGCTATGGATTTTATTCATAATAAAGAAATCATTCATCACGATATAAAACCTGATAATATTTTGTTCGATAGTAATAATAATTTGAAGATCAGTGATTTTGGTATTTCCAATTCTTTAGGAGGAACTCCTTACTACAAAGCTCCCGAAATGTTAAATTATAATCCTTCTAATAGAAATGACCGGCGAATTGATATTTATGCTTTAGGTGTAACTTTGTTTGAACTTATCTCAGGGACAAATCCTTTTTGGCATCTCACAGAAAATGAGATTAATTTAAAACACGAAGAAATGGATTTTGATTTTACTGGTTTCCCAGAATGGGTTCAAAATATTATTCTTAAAGCAATTCACAAAACTCCTGAATTACGATTTCAATTTATGAAAGATTTTAGTGATGCTATCGCTGCAAAAAATGTACCCATTCTTCTTAGTAAAGATATGATTGATGCAGGTAATTTAACAATTAAAGCTAATAGAGCGTTAAAGAGAAAACGTTGGAAAAATATTCTGAAAGAATTGGAATATGCAGATACAACTATTTACCCGAATAATGTAAATATCAAAATACAGTTAGGCAGATTTTATCTTTTTATGAGAAAGTTAAAAGAAGCAAAAGATTATTTCGAATCTGCCAAAAAGCTGAATCCACGAATTAGTATTCAAAAAGAGCTTGGAAATATTTACCTTGAATTAGGACAATATCCATTTGCAATTTCTTTGCTTTCAGATCACATTAACCTAAATCCTGCAGATTTAGAAGCACATAATTTGTTAGTTAAATGCTATTATGAAACAGATCGTTACGAGGTCGCTATTGATCATTTAACAATGTTATTAAAGTTCAGTGACAATAAGCCTTGCTTTTTCAACAATTATTACATATGTAAAGCTTTAATGAATTCAGAAACTGAGTATCTCAAACCTTCCAGGGATCAATTGAAGAATCCGTTTTTGAAGTATAATCATTCAGTCTATACTGAAAGTGAAAAGTCTTGGAATACTGACGGGATGCCGACTCTTAAATCTAAACTTATTTTCCAAGATTTCCGATTCGATCAAATTAAAGATTCTGAGAATGTTATCGAAATAAAGTATAATAATCTCACTACAACATTTACTAAAGAAATTATTTCTTTTGGCAGATCAGATTTTGACAATGATTTTTGTATTTCCGAAAGTAATAATATCAGCAGAAGACAATTTGTAATTATCAATTGTAAGAATGATGTTTGGCTTTATAATTTAAGCAATTTAGAGCTTTTCGTAGATAACGAGTTAATAAATGATAAAGCATTTCTTACAGGTCTTCACGAAATCCGAATATCTGATTACTGTTTTTTTATTAAAACAGATATAAATTTGTTGCTCTAAAAAGAGAAGTGATTTTAAGAATTGCTATTAACAAAAGTGTCAATGCTCAGATAGTAAGAAGATATGAGAAGATATGAAAGAGCACAACCCACGTCGGTCATAATTTCCTTTTCCCAATCTTCTTGACACAAAATTCTCAAATATTATTTATTTGCATGCTTTTACACTTCGGCTTATAGTTTCATAGTAAACGAAGTGGAAATAAGATTTGGCTTTGCTCTGCAAAACATATCGATTTTACATAATAATTAAATATTTAA
>JAVCCD010000215.1 GCA_030765665.1 Candidatus Tenebribacter mawsonii
CCACGCCAGATAATTTCAAAATGACCTTTGGAAGAATATGCATCAAGTAAGGTTTTTACTTTTTGTCCTTTAATATTATAAATTGCCAATTCAATTTTACCAGATTCGGCAAGATCAAGTTTGATGGTTGTAGAAGGATTAAATGGATTTGGATAATTAGAAATTTGTGTGATCTTTGGTATGATAATCTCATTTTCGTCATTTGATTGAGGTTCACCTTGATACTCATAAGCACCCATATCAATTGTTTCACCATAAATGCGAGGATTACCTGCAAGATCAAATTCTGGTAGTTCAATACCTATTGGTAAATCTAATGTACCGGTATTTATGCAGGGAGAATTTTCTAAAAGAGCAAATGGATAAATTCCCAGACTATCAAACATTGGGTCTTCATCTATATTGCCTTCCAGCCAATTGACTATACCATTTCCATTGCCAAAATATCCAATATTAGAAGTACTATCCTCTATTAACGAATTTTGAATATTAATTTCTGCATCATACCAGAGATTAAAGGAGTGACCATCATTATTATAAACTATGCTGTTATATAAATTCAGTTGTGAATTATTAGCTGTGATCACACAACCGGTAGCATAATCAACTGTATTATTACCAAATGTACAATTAACTATATCGGCTGTTAAATCATCCGTGTACAAACCTGCTGTACCTCCAACACCTGAATTAATAAAATTACTATAGTTAGAACTAATTTCACAGTTAATTAGTTTAGTATAATAATCTCCGATTATCTCAGAATGTCCACGAAGATTCGACCCACCACCACTACCCGCCATTTCTCCCTGACCTGGATAATTATTTTGTATAAGAACATTTTCCATACTTATTTGCATAATAGGTTGGGGATTCTCAGCATGAATACAACTAATTAAAATAGCAGATCCTCCTGAATTATTCATTACTTTTACATTCTTGAAATTGTAAATACCATCTCGATTTAATATCCCACTACTGGTATCACCATAACAATCATTAATTATTACATTATATAACTCAATATTTGTTTTAAGTGTAAATATTGCCCCATAACTTTTACCCCCAGATGAACCATTTATTAATTTTATATTTTCTATATATAATTTAGGTAATTCATTTTCAGGATAATAAGTATATCTTATAATTGTGGATTGATTTTCTGCATCGAGAATAGTTTCCTCCGGTGATGTCCCGATATATTTTATGCCGTGTTTTATCCCAATTGGAAATTTTTGATTATTAAGCAAGGGAGAATAAATTCCCTGTGCAAGATTAATGGTATGCGGTTCTTCATCATTTCTTTTGATAAGTGTTTGCGCCCAGGCAATAGTTTGTAATGGATCATTAGGTGTTAAACCACTGTTGTCATCATCACCTTCCGGTGCTACATATAAGTCCTGGTCAATTTGTTCAATTTTATTATTTAAATATGTGAGAGTATAAGTATCAGATTTGGCTGCTATAAAAAAATAACCAGGTTCAGCTACTGTGAAAGTATCTACAATAACTTCCGTAATATTAGGTAAATATTCTGAAATAAATATATCTACTCCTGTTCCCGAATAATTAAGAAAAATATTATTCAATTCCATATCATCAAATTGGACATACCCTATTATCCTTATGCCACCTCCACTTTGTAAAGCCCAATTATGAGATATTGTATTTCCTTTCAATGAAGTATTACCTGAATAAATCCAAATGCCACCTCCTTTATTGGATTTGTTATTTTTAATCATACAATTAGCTATTAAAGTATTTGAGACCTCTTTAATAAGAATTCCTCCTCCTCGTCCATTAGAAGCATCACCTAAAGCAAGTCCATTCTGAATAGTAAACCCGATAAGTGAGACATCCTCAGATTCATCAATTGTAACGCATCGTGCTTGTTGGTTACCATCAATTATAGTTTGATTGATAAGTGAATCTTCAGGAGTAATCATATATAATGAAGCAACTGTGAGTGATTTTTCCAGATAATCTATATTCTCGTAATATGTACCTGGATATACAAGAATAGTATCTGAATTGGTTGCCGCAACTATCCCTTCCTGGATAGTGATGAAGTTACCTGTACCGTCTTGTTTGATGTGGTAGGTAACGGAATTTAGCAACGAACAAACGCTAACAAAAACGAACAAAAGAAATAAATGCTTTTTTTTCAAGTAACCCCCTGTATCCCCCTTACGAAGGGGGACTTAATTTCATAATTTCCTCGAACTCACTCCAACCCTTCTCTTAAAATCAAGAGAAGGGCTAAGAATGAATAATTTAGATTATTTCAACATCAACATTTTACGAGTTAGTTCTTTGGAATTGGTTTTCAGTTTATAGAAATATATTCCAGAGCTAACTGATTTTCCGTTTGTATCTTTTCCTTCCCAGATCACTGAGTGTTTTCCCTCTTCTGCAATTCCCTTGTAAAGAGTCTTAACCTTTTGACCTTTGATATTGAAGATTTCTAAAGTCACAAAATCGGAATTTTGTGTTACTGAGAATGAAATTGTTGTTGTTGGATTAAATGGATTTGGATAATTTCCATAAAGCTGAGGAGTTGAAAGATTGTTATTCTCAGTTTCATCTTCATCTCCAAATCTTATAATTGAATATTCTTGCCAACCGGAGAAAATGGATTTAGTTTCATATTCTCCTGATTGTAAATTTAGAACTTGATAATCCTTGATCGGTGTTGAGAATCCTCTTCCTGTTACAATTTCAAAATTGAAAGGAATAGGATCACGATTAGCATTATCGGAATAGACAAGAATTTGAGCACAAGTATCCTCAACAACAACAGCTCCCACACATACGTCATCCTCAAAAACACCAATTTCTGTTACATTAGGTGGTATATTAAAAACATCTATAGCCTCATAATCAGCTTTTTCTGTATAAGTAAAGTTTTCAGGTTCAGATTTCTTCTCAGTTTCTACGGTTATACTAGTATCAGTCCAATAAAAATTATCAACCTGTTCATTGAACAAAACCAGATATGCTTTTCCATACTCCAAAGTTAAACCTTCTGCACTTATTGCAACTGGATATGTAAGATCA
>JAVCCD010000323.1 GCA_030765665.1 Candidatus Tenebribacter mawsonii
AGCTGAATTGAAGTCAAATAAAAAGTTATTATTCTGTTTTTAATAATTATCAAGCTGTTATTGGGAAACACTCCGTCTTTATGAGAAAATCTTTCATTTTTTTCTCACGAAGAATCTGGAGTGTTTGCCTCTAAGTAGAGATTTTTATCCTTAATCGTCCGCAGAATAAGGGTTTCTTCTTTTTTGAGTAATAACTATCTCCACGACTGAAGTCATGAGCTACATTTATATTGTATCGTAACGTTGCACGTTACGCTTTTCATCGACGTACAACGTCGACTATGTCTCTCTGAATCCCGAAAGCTTTCGGGATTACAACGGCATCTTATGTTCCCTCTCTTTGAGTGAAACGGGAAAGAGTGGGACATATGTCACTATTTCAACAACATCATTTTCTTTGTTAAAATTTTAGTGGGTGTTTGCAATCTGTAGAAATAAACACCACTAGAAACTCTTTTGCCATTATCATCTTTGCTGTTCCATAACATTTCACTTCTACCAGGACTCATATAGCAATCTAATAAAGTTTTAACTTTCTGTCCTTTTATATTATAAATTTCCAGTTTCACATGTCCTGATTCAGGTAGATCGAAAACTATCTTAGTCTCCGGATTAAAAGGATTTGGGTAATTGGCTAATTGGTAGTCAACTACAGGTATCTCATCATCATGAATTCCAGCGTATGGCTCAGAGTTAAATTCATAGCAACCCATATCGATGATTGCTATTCCGTCTTCATCGCCATCCCAAACTCTATGATTGTATAATAGATCCCACGGTGGTAAAAATAGCCCAGTTGTATCCGGTGTGCCGGTATCGATGCAGGGAGAGCCTAAAGTTAATTGATAAGGATCATCACCTGATAAAAGAAAAAGTGGATCTTCTTCAATATTGCCTTCTCCCCAGTTGATAATGTTTACATTATTCTGATTGTAAATTCCTGCTTCACCATTCTTAATATTACAGTTTTCCACGTTTAGCTCGTAAGTGTAGCCAAACTGTGTATCATCTTCCATATATATTTCATAGTTTGTATTATTTTGCATAATTGTATTTCTTAATGCCAAATTACCAAATGCTTTTATAGTGTTAGCATTATTGTAGTTATCGACTATAGTACTGTTGTTAATTTCTATATTACCATCTCCAAATACACCAATAACAAATTCATCATTACTACTATTTCCTGAAATAAGACAATTATTCATTGTTATTCTATCGTTTTGACCATATTCTGTTACTAAGCGGCTTACACAAGAAGCATCGTCATAAGAAGTACAATTTGATATTATAGTATTTTCAACAATGAAATGATCATATACATCTAAATGCAAACCAGTTGATCCCTGATATATAGGATTATAAACTAAAGAATTATTACTAATAATGCAATTTTTCAAAATACCGGTATTTTCATACAAAGCAAATCCAGCATTGATCTTAGCAATATTATTCGTTACAATAATATTATCAAAAAGATTGTCTACATGCTCACTTACTATTATACTCCTAATATTTGAATTTCCATCTATTGTAATATTAGAAACTTTTAAATAATCAATTAGTATAAAAAATAAGATATTAGATGCTTCAAAATCAAAATTGTTTTGAATAGTAAAGTTTGATATTTCTGTAGAACCCGTTAAATTATCTCCGACAATCGTACCAGCTGTAAAATCATTTTCTATAATAGTTGTTTCCATATCTTCACCAATAATCGAAACATATTCTTTACAGCCAATCGGGAATATTTGTTGATTTATCTCATGTGAGTATGTACCGGCTGCAACATAAATTATATGGGGATTGTGCTCATCTGCCTGGATTTTTCGAACTGCCCACGAAATATTCTTTAATGGCTCACCAGGAGTTAACCCCGAATTATTATCATCTCCATCCACTGCTACATAAAGATCCTGTGACACTAGTTCCATCCAGTTATTTTGTATGTCGAATGTATAAGAAGCATCCATTCTATACTCTGCAAAAAATCTATCGGGATTGAAAACAGAGAAAGTATCAACAACAACATTGACATTTACCTCATATTGTGCACATAAATCTGCTCCTTTGCCGGCATTATTATTATAAATATTGCACCTATTATCCGGATCAAAATTGATCGTACTGTCGTAATCCCAAAAAGCAGCACCCCCAAATCCCGCAGAATTTTCAGTAATCCTAAGACCGGAAAAAGTGAGATCTACTCTACTTGTGTAGAATGCGCCACCCAAAGTAGCAAGGTTATTCTTTATATAACAATTTATTATTGCTCCGTTTTCTATATATATAGCATAGATTCCACCACCATTATATGCACCTGAAAATGTACCATAACCATTTTGGATGGTAAAACCACGGATCGTAACCTCAATATCTATATTCTGCAAAATGATACAACTGTTCAGATATTGACCATCAATAATCGTGGAAGCTATGTATTGTGGATCACCGATGATCATTTCCAAACTGGATAAGGTAATATTCTTACTATTAATGTTCAGGTTTTCATAATACGTGCCGGGATAAACAAGTACGGTATCAGAATCAGCAGATGCATCTATACCTTCCTGAATGGTTGTGAAGTCGCCTGTACCGTCTTGTTTGATGTGCCAGGTTGTGGATTGCAACCATGAATTAGCACAAATTAGCACGAATA
>JAVCCD010000018.1 GCA_030765665.1 Candidatus Tenebribacter mawsonii
AAGGAGAAAATATGTGTTTAGCGATTCCTGCTAAAATCGTTGAAAAAGACGGAGAAAAAGGTATTGTAGATTTAGGTGGAGTAAATAAGGAGATTATGTTCACTTTTACTCCAGAAGCGAAAATCGGAGATTGGGTATTAATGCATACGGGATTTGCCCTGAACATAATTTCAGAAGAAGATGCAAATGAAACATTAAAATTATTTGAGGAAATGGCATTGCTTGAAGATGATTGATCTAACAAAATTCCGTGATCCAAAATTAATAAAGAAAGTTGTAATTGATCTACAAAAGTGGGATAAACCTACAAAAATTATGGAAGTTTGTGGTTCACATACAATGGCAATTGGTCATTGGGGAATCAGAAAGTTACTTCCAAAAAACATTTCACTCATTTCAGGTCCTGGCTGCCCCGTTTGTGTTACGCCATCTTCACTGATCGATGAATTATTGAAACTGGAAAATGTGACTATTGCTACATTTGGTGACGTTCTACGCGTTCCTGGAAAAGATGAAACTCTTGAACATGCTCGTGCACGAGGACTGGATGTAAGAATAGTTTACTCACCTCTGGAAGCTTTAGAATTATCTAAAGAGAAAGAAACTATTTTTGTCGGAATTGGATTTGAAACTACTATTCCGGGGATAGCACAAACTATTTTGATGGCGAAGCAACAGAAATTGCATAATTTTTCTGTCTTTCCCGCTTTTAAACTTGTTCCTCCTGCCTTGGAAGCACTCCTCTCAACAGAAGATATCAAGCTGGATGGATTCCTTCTACCTGGTCATGTGAGTGTAATTATCGGTTCTGAGTCATATATGCTCTTACCCGAGAAATATGGAATTGGTGGTGTTGTTGCAGGATTTGAACCTTTGGATATTTTAACTGCTATAAAGATTATCACTGAGCAGATAAAACATAACAAACCAGCAATTGTGAATGAGTATAACAGAGTTGTAAATGTTGTTGGAAATAAAAGTGCTCAAAAAGTTATTAATACCGTCCTTAAAACTGAAGATGCTCTTTGGCGTGGAATCGGTTGGATCCCAAATTCAGGATTAGGAATTCGAGATGAATTTAAAGAATTTGATGCTTCCAAGAAATACAATATAACATTAAAGGAAGAAGAGGGAAATAGTGGCTGCAAATGTGCGGATGTTCTAAAAGGTATCATCATTCCACCTGAGTGTCCATTATTTGAAAAAGGTTGTAATCCTGCTCATCCAATCGGACCTTGTATGGTCTCTTCAGAAGGAAGCTGTGCAGCATATTACAAATATGAGAGATAGAATTGCTCACGAATCTACACAGATTAAACGGATAAAGAAATCCAACAACAGAGAACACAGAGAAACCTTGCGAATGATGCATCGGCTTTGTGAAACAAAACGATGCTGGAATTCTCTTGCTTGTCTTATGGATTTTGTGCTTCTTGCTTTTCTTGTCCTTCGCAATGGTTAGCTTTTTAGTTTAATAAGTCAGTGAAAGTCAGTGGCATAAAAGGATTTTAATAATGAAAGATGACATAATAACTCTCGGTCATGGAAGTGGTGGGGGATTAACCAGAAGATTAATTAATGATATCTTCGATAAAAACTTCAAACTTCCATCATTGGATGATGCAGTTGAAATTGAAAACCGAATTGTTGTAACTACAGATGCTCATGTGATAAAACCAATTTTCTTTCCGGGTGGGGACATAGGAAAACTATCAGTTACAGGAACGGTGAATGATGTATCAATGAAAGGTGCTGTTCCAAAATACTTACTCATTACCTATATTATTGAAGAAGGTTTTAGGATAGATGACTTGAAAACAATAACCGAATCTGTTCAAAAAGCTGCAGAAGAAGCAAATGTAAAAATAATTGCTGGTGATACGAAAGTTGTGGAAAGAGGTAAAGCAGATGGACTCTATATTACAACGACTGGTATTGGTTTTCTTCCTGAGAATATTAATTTAAAATCTTCCAATATTAAAAATGGTGATAAAATAATTATTAATGGTACAATTGGAGACCATACAGTAGCTATCATTAATGCTCGACAAAAACTTGATCTTACTCCAGCACCACAAAGCGATTGTGCTTCATTAAACGACCTTGTTCAAATAATGCTGAAAAGCGGAAATGTTAAATTCTTGAGAGATGCAACAAGAGGCGGTGTTGCTACAATATTAAATGAAGTTGCAGAGGATACAGATTTAGGCATCATCATCAATGAAGAAGAGCTTCCAATAAAGGAAGCCGTTAATGCAATTTGCGGATTACTTGGATTGGATGCACTTTATATGGCGAATGAGGGAAAACTTGTTTCTTTTGTTTCCGGAAAAACTTCCAACCTGATAAATGAAATGAAAAAACATAAACACGGAAAAGAATCTAAAATCATTGGTGAAGTTACAACAGAAGTTAAAGGTGTTTACTTAAGAACATCTATTGGTGGATTGCGTCCGTTATTGATGTTGGAATCCGATCCACTTCCAAGGATATGCTGAAACTATGAACAAGATCAAGATTAAGGAAGAAAGATGATAAAAAGTTTTCAAGATATGCCTATTTGGCAAGAAAGTATGGGAGTTGCTGTTAAAATTTTTGAAATAAGTGATCCTTTTCCAAAAAAAGAAGACTATGGCTTAACTTCTCAAATTCGTAGATCAGCCTTAAGTATCTCTGCCAATATTGCGGAAGCTTTTGGACGTTATCATATCAAAGATAAAATAAATTTTTATTACTTTGCCAAGGGTTCAGCGACAGAGACTCAAAGTCATCTAATTTATTGTAAAGAAGTAAAATACACGACTCCCGAAGCAGTAGACCAAT
>JAVCCD010000016.1 GCA_030765665.1 Candidatus Tenebribacter mawsonii
CAGCATTTCTTCAAGTTCTTTGATTCCGTCAGTAATTTCTTTATCCAACTGCACAACTCTAGCAAGAATTACCGGTGGTTCATCATATACAACTTCTTCATATTCTATTTCTTTGTACCTGTTTATTGAAAGATCATATTTATTTTTGCGTATTTCATCAACAGGAATAAAGAAATGTTTAGTGCGTTTTGACTCTTTTGAAGCATCTCTAGAATGAAATTTTGCAACTACATCTGTTAACTCTTCGCCTTTTACTGGTGAACGTTTATCATCGAGAGAAAAACCATCATTTAGAAGATCATAGAACCATACATTATCCGTTTTGCCTGCTTTTTTGAAAAATAGAATAGCAGTAGAAACTCCTGCATAAGGCTTAAAAACACCTGAAGGCAGTGAAACAACCGCTTCAAGCTGATTATTATCAACAATCATTCTTCTAACAGTCTGATGAGCATTACTGGCCCCGAACAAAACACCATCCGGAACAATCACAGCACAGCGTCCACCTATAACCAACATTCTTTCCATAAGTACCAAAAATAGAAGTTCAGTTTTCTTTGTTTTTACAATGGACTTTAGGGAGCTGTCAACGCTTGAAATATCAACACTACCGGTAAATGGCGGATTAGCCAATATTACATCAAAACAGTTTTTGGATTGTTTAGGATAGTGTTCAGAAAAAGAATTATTCAAAGTATCCTGATTCTCAATATGAGGATTTTCTATACCGTGGAGAAGTAAATTCATTGCAGCGATTCTAAGCATTGTTGCATCAAAGTCAAATCCTGTAAACATCCCGTTGAAAATATGATCATGATAATCTACAAGTAAATCACCAGGATATATTTTATATTTTTCACCCTCAGAATCAGTTTCTTCGTAAATATGTTCAGAAGAAGAGTATTTTACTTTTAAATACTCCATAACACCAACTAAAAACCCGGCAGTTCCACAGGCGGGATCACATACAAAATCATTAGGTTTGATATCTGCAAGCTCAACCATCATTCTTATAATATGCCTGGGTGTTCTAAACTGTCCTGCTACCCCTGCCGTAGTAAGTTTTGATAGTAAGTATTCATACAAATCACCTTTTGTGTCATTCTGTTCCAGTGGAAGTTTATCAACGGCTTCAACTGCACCAATAAGGAGCGAGCCATTTTGAATCATGAACTGTGCATTTTTCAAGAATTTACCAAGTGATTTTTGACCTACAACATCACTTTTAAGAAATGGAAATACTTCATCTCTTATGATTTTAATAAGTTCATCGCCTTTAGATATATTTACAAGATTTTTCCATTTGAGATGATGTTTTTCCTCCGTAAAAACGGAAATGAAATCTGTTTGCATTCTTCTTGACTTTTTTTCATTGCGCTCATCAGACATGCTGATCATTTTGATAAATATCAAGTATGATATTTGTTCAATAACAGTTAACGGATTAGTGATTCCTCCAGTCCAGAATCTTTCCCATAACATATTAATTTTAGATTTTAATTCGCCTGTTATCATTATTAATTTTCTCCTAACAGAAACGAGCTCTGTTTTGTTTCTATATTTTTATACGAGTATTCCATCATTAATTTTGTTTACAATCTTAACAATATCATCTACACATTCTTCATTTTGAAAAACTCCATCAATTCCATCAACATGAATAGAGTTAAAAGGGGCTTCATAAAGTTTTTCCAACTCAATTGAACCATACTTAGAGATGTAGCTTTTAAGCATATCCAGAAATTTTATTTGGAATGAAGATACATCAGGGTGTTTTTGTATGAAAGAATCAAAACATTGATTAATAGCGTCA
Organism: Candidatus Tenebribacter mawsonii; assembly: GCA_030765665.1. Taxonomy (GTDB): domain Bacteria; phylum Cloacimonadota; class Cloacimonadia; order Cloacimonadales; family TCS61; genus Tenebribacter; species Tenebribacter mawsonii. The sequence goes on from JAVCCD010000016.1 coordinate 1,814, forward strand.
TAATCCATTCCGATTATCTGCCTAATAATCAGTTCAATACGATTATTTTTTGTCGGAAAATTATCAAGCAAATCATCTATAGAAAAATCAGGAGAAGCATATTTTACACGGCTAATAAAGTCATCAAGCTCATCATTAGTTATTTTTTTGCCTGCTTTTATTTTTTGCAAGACAGGTGATTTATCAAAAACACTGTCAAAAAGTTCTTTTAATTTCATTTTATACTCAATTAAATCCAAACCTTTTAAATTAACCTTGTGTTCAGATATTTTAAAATCACCATCTTTGATATCAAAAGTCTGACAAATCTTATCTTCTCCACCACTGGTAGTCATGTACTTCATAATACCACGGATTTCAATTCTTGTATTTTCCAAAGAATTGAAGTTTAAATTTTCTTTTTCCCAATACTCGTTTTTTTGTACTGTTTTTATAGTTTCAATCCTGGCTGTGACCTGGCTGAGGTTTATCGGAAGGCTGGCAACTTGATTAATTAGTTGCAATTTTAAATCAAGGTACTCATTATTGCCACCTACAACAGAGTTTTGAATTTTTAGAATTAAAATATCAAACCTATAAGCAGCTTCTTCTCCATTCAAATTTTTCCACTGCATCAAAGGAGCTATATCATTACGCAATGCAAATATAACAGGAGCTGTGAATTTCAAAAGAATATCTTTATTCTGATAAGTCTGTTTTTCTTTCCATTTTTCCTTAACGGCTATAGTCTTTTCAGGTAAAGAAGAAATATCTCCAGCTATCATGTCAATAGCTGTTTTAAAAACTTCAGGTTCTTGTCTGAGCAAAGCAGATTCTGCCAAATTTATTCTTTGATCAAAAACTTTCTGCATTAATGACTTTACTTTTGCAGGTTCATACTCTTGTTCATGTTGGTCAAAGTACTCAAAATTACCCCAATGGTCAAATATCTGAAAATATTCTTTATCTTTTCCATGGCCAAGTAAATCTTTACATAGCCTTGTTCCACGACCTATCATTTGCCAAAATTTTACATAAGATTTTATTGGTTTAGCAAAAACCAGATTTACAACTGCTGGAACATCTATCCCTGTATCCATCATATCAACAGATATAGCTATTGTTAAATCTTTTTTACCTTCATCATCTTTGAAATCATCAATGAGCTGTTCAGCTCTATCAGAATAATTATCAATGACCTGACAAAAAGTAGAGCCATATTGAGAGAACTCATCTAAGAATAATTCATTCAATAAAACAGCGTGTTTATGGTTACGGGCAAAAATAATTGTTTTACCAACATGAGAACCATCAGCATTTTTCACTCCATTCTCCATCAGGTTACGGAGAATATTACGATCAGTGTCTTTATTAAAAACATCTTTACTTATCTGTTCTCTTGAATAATCAATAAGGTCAGAATCTTCAAACTCATTATCAAGCTTTTCTCTTTCCTCTTTAGATAAATTCTTATATTTAATACCTTCCCGTAAAAATTTAGAAGTATGTTTTGTTACCCTAAATGGAGAGAGCCACCTTGGACTATGCGCAATTGCATCTTCATAGCTGTAAAATACCGTGGGATTTAAGTCATCACATTGGAACATAGAATAAGTATTTCTATGTATAAAATTTACTGGTGTAGCAGTAAGTCCTACCTGATATGCATCAAAATACAGAAAAAGATCAAGATATCTATTATAAATACTTCTATGAGATTCATCCGCAATAATTAGATCAAAAAAACCTATATCAAAACTTTGGTAACATTTCATCATAGCAGGATATGTAGCAAGATAAATCCTGCTATCTTTGTCTTTTGATGTTCTTCTTGAAACAATGATTGGAGGTACATCATCTATTTTATCAGTAAAAGTATTTTTTGCCTGTTTTCTCAGTTCTTTTCTATCACAAAGAAATAGAACCCTTTTCGCCCAATTAGCCCTAAACATTAATTCGCATAAAGCTATAGCCACTCTGGTTTTTCCTGTACCGGTAGCCTGTATGATTAAAGCTTTACGTTTTTTGTCATTCTCAAATCGTTCAGTAACTCTTTTAACTGCTTCTATCTGATATAGCCTGTCAATAATATTATTGTCTGGAATTTTATCAGTGAGTTTTTTTCTTGAAGTTCTCTGTATTATTAAATATTTCAAACTTGCCTTAGAATAGTATCCATATACTTTTCTTTCAGGTTCACCTTTTACATCATCAAGAAGCCTTATGTCATAACCGTTAGTGAAAAATATAATGGGTCTTTGTTTATATTCTTTTTCTAAGCCATCGGCATAATCGATTGCTTGTTTTTTACCTTTTATTACATCATAAGCTGTCTTTTTAGCCTCAATTACAGCTAAAGGCTTTCCATCATCTCCCCATAAAACATAATCAGCGTATCCA
>JAVCCD010000076.1 GCA_030765665.1 Candidatus Tenebribacter mawsonii
CCACTTTCTACATCAAACAAGATGGCACAGGCGACTTTATCACTATTCAGGAAGGAATAATTGCTGCAACAGATTCCGACACAATTCTCGTTTATCCAGGTATATACTACGAAAACATAGATTATCTTGAAAAATCACTCACCGTTGCTTCGCTATATATCATAACTCCTGAAGATTCACTAATTAACCAAACCATTATTGATGGCAACCAACAAGCACGTTGTGTAAAAATTGATGAATGTGAAAATGCAGCAATTATTGGTTTTACTATTCAAAACGGTTATGCTATGCAAGAAGGTGTTGCAGACAGTTATCAAGGTGGAGGTATCTTTATTGAAGATGTAACAAACACATTGGTGTCAAATTGTAAGATAAAAAACAATAAATCTTATACTGGTGGTGGAATTTATATTGCTTGGTGTAACCTAGTTGAATTAACTGAAAATACAATAGCCTATAATCAAGCTATACAATCAGGTGGAGGTATACGAGCATTTGGAGATGAATTAAACATTGTTTTTAATAGTGTCTCATTAAATAACATTTACCTAAATTATGCAGCTACTTGTTCTGATGTAAGTATTCCTATGATTCCAAATCCTACAAATGTTATTGTTGATACTTTCACTGTAAACAATCCTGATTATTTTTTTATTACAAGCATTGATGATATTTCATTTTCTAACTTAAATGCAAAAATAGAAGAAATAGATCAAGACTTATATGTTTCACCTGACGGTGATGATGATAACAGTGGTTTAACAGAGGATGATCCACTTCAAACATTGGCTTGGGCACAAACTTTAATTCAAAGAAATGATGAAAATCCAAATACTATCCATCTTGCTTCAGGGATATATTCTACAACTTTAAACAACCAAATATTTCCTCTTAATGTAAAACACGGTGTTTGTTATTCTGGTATTTCACCTGATAATACAATTCTTGATGCTGAAGATGAATTTGCTTTTTTCTTTCAGTTCTCAAAGTATCAAAATGAATTTGCTAAACTTGTAATGAAAAATTTAAAGATGATTAATGGTGCACAACTTGGTAGTTCATTCAGTGGTGGTATAACAATTTATCAAGCAAATATAAATTTAACTAATGTGATAATTGAAAATTGTAATGGTGGTAGTGGAAGTGCAATTTTAACTGCTAATGGTTATTGTAATCTAAATAATGTAACTATTAGAAACAATACTGGAGGTAGAGGTGTATCGCATTCGGTTGAGTACAATTGTCCAAACCCAGTGTTAAATGCAACTTTTAAAAATTCAATTTTTCAAAACAATAATCCCGGAGAAGAATATTATAGTGGTGGTGCTATCCGGCTTGGTGGTCATTCCAATATACAAGGTAATTATAATGCACAATTAATTAATTGTGAAATTAGTGAGAACTATTGTAATTTTTATAATCCACAAACAGATATGGGTGGCACTTCGGGTTTGTATCTGAAAGATATGGTATTAGTTGATGTAGTAAATACTACTTTTGGAGATAACACACTTTCCCATAACACAGGTTGTACTACATCTGTTTATAATACAGAATTAAATCTATACAATAGCATTTTGTACAATAATGTTGGTTATTCTATCAATCTTTGGGAAGATGCATTAGTAAATATTTCACATTCCCTTATCGAAGGTGGTGATGATAACGTTAATTATTATTATCCGCTTGCTATTGTTAATTGGTTAGATGGCAATTTAGACGAAAATCCAATGTTTGATAGTTTGGGAACTTATCCATTTGCATTATTAGAAAACTCACCTTGTATAAACGCTGGCACTTTAGATTTACCTTTAGGTATTGAACTACCGGAATATGATCTTGCCGGTAATCCACGCATATACGGTGACACAATTGATATAGGTGCTTATGAATTTCAAGGAGATCCTCAATCAAATGATGAAAATGAAATAGTAATTCCTGAAGTTACACAAATCTCTAATTACCCCAATCCATTTAATCCATCTACTAAAATAAAATTAGATTTAGCCGAATCGGGTAAAATAGATCTTTCAATTTACAACATCAAGGGACAGAAAGTGAAAACATTATTAGATGCTTATTCTTCAAAAGGACATTTTGAAATTATCTGGAAAGGTGTAGACGATAACAAAAGATCAGTAGCAAGCGGACAATATTTTATAAAACTCAAAGTGAATGGAAATGAAAAAGCCGTAAGGAAATGCGTATTGTTAAAATAATGCTTTGAGAATATGGTGTATAACAAAAGCCTCCACATTTAGATTGAGAGAAAAACAAGAAGAACGTGGCGTGCTCGAACATTATGCGTTACTAAAAGAATATCTGATTAAGTTCGATATTGATTTAAAAATTTATAAATACAGTCTGAGATTTGATCTTTAAAATTTTATAAAGTGTTTTATTGTTTTTCAAAAAATTGAGAAAAGCAAATTGTGTTTTTACAAAGCCAAATGAATTCTTCTAAATGATTCAAAAATTGATTCTGTCGATTTTATCTGAATTTCACGCACTTTGTTACAAACGTAATTTTTTAAGTCTTTAATATCGATTAAAGGAGCGATTTTAATAATTACAACAATTGAATTTCTCGGTAAATATTTTGAATTTGGTTAAACTGAGATTTCCGCTGAAAATTCATATTTTTGTTAACATTGAATTTCTTGATTTAAGGGTTCTCGGGTTTCA
>JAVCCD010000213.1 GCA_030765665.1 Candidatus Tenebribacter mawsonii
CCACTTTCTACATCAAACAAGATGGCACAGGCGACTTTATCACTATTCAGGAAGGAATAATTGCTGCAACAGATTCCGACACAATTCTCGTTTATCCAGGTATATACTACGAAAACATAGATTATCTGGAAAAATCTCTTACGGTCGCTTCATTATATATAATCGCACCAGAAGACTCTCTCATCAATCAAACTATTATTGATGGTAATCAAGAATCTCGATGTGTTACAATAGAAGATTGTGAAAGTATATCACTTATCGGGTTTACTATTCAGAATGGATCAGCAATTGAAAATGTATCTCAAGGTTATATGGGAGGTGGTATTTTAATAGATGATGTATTGAATGCTACAGTTAGCAATTGTATTATACAAAATAATGTTGCATATGGAGGAGGAGGTGGTTTTTTGCGTAATGTATCTTTATGTTTAAGTAATAACAAAATTGTAAATAACTGGGGTATTCAGGTTGGTGGTGGTCTTGATATTTTGGGTAATGATACAAATATTGAATTTGATGAAGAAAACCTTAATTCAATTTTCAATAACTATTCAAGTACAGGATCAGATATCTATATTGCTGTGAATGTTCAAAATATTGTTAATATAATCGTTGATACTTTCACAGTAACTGAACCGGACTATTTCTTTTTGATATCTAATGATAATCATACTTTTTCTTGTTTAAATGCTAAAATCGAAGAAATAGATCAAGACTTGTATGTGTCACCCAATGGTGATGATAGCAATAGCGGGTTAACTTTGGATGAGCCTTTACAAACTTTAGCTTGGGCACAAACAATTATTAAAAGAAATGATGAAAATCCAAATACGATCCATCTTGCTTCCGGAATTTACTCACCTTCCTTGAGTAATCAAATCTATCCGCTCAATATTAAACATGGTGTAATTTATGAAGGTGTTTCATCCGATGAGACAATACTTGACGCTGAACTTGAATCTCCTTTTTTCCATCAATTAGCACGAGACCAAAATGAATTTGCGAAGTTAATAATGGAAGATTTAAAAATGATCAATGGTGACAGTGATGATGATTCAAAAAGTGGTGGAATAAATATTTATCAAGCAGATCTTTATTTAGATAATGTAATAATTGAAAATTGTAATGGATTCTCATCAGGTGCTATCCACACTTCAAACGGATATTGTAACTTAAATAATGTAATAATTAGAAATAATAATGGTTGGCATGCTTTGTCTTTATCCATAGAATATAATTGTCCTAATCCTGTTAGAGATGTAAATATTAATAATTCTGTGATCTGTGATAATCAACCTAATATTATTGATCCTGATTTTCCTGGAGGAGGAGCTTTAAAAATTTCGGGTCATCCAAATATTCCAGGTATGTATCAATCTCAACTTATTAATTGTGAAATCAGAGGGAATCATAATGCTTCTTATAATTCAATAACCGGTTTGGGAGGATCTGTTGTATTATTCATGGATGACAATATTACCATTGATATAGTGAATTGTACATTTGGTGAAAATACACTGGATTATAGTACTGGTAGTTCATTTTGGGTAAATAATTCAGAATTAAATTTATATAATAGTATCCTGTACAATAACGATGGATATTCTTTCAACCTTTGGGAAGATGCTGTTGTAAATATTTCAAATTCTTTAATTGAAGGTGGTGATGATAACGTTAATTATTATTATCCGCTTGCAATTGTTAATTGGTTAGATGGCAATTTAGACGAAAATCCAATGTTTGATAGTTTGGGTATTTATCCATTCGCTCTTTTAGAGAACTCTCCCTGCATAAACGCAGGCACATTAGATTTACCAACAGGTATCGAACTACCGGAATTTGATCTCGCCGGAAATCCAAGAATTTATGGTGAATCAATAGATATGGGAGCTTATGAGTTTCAAGGTGATCCACAATCAAATGACGAAAATGAGATTATTATACCTGAAATCACACAAATCTCCAATTATCCAAATCCATTCAATCCAACTACAACCATCAAACTTGATCTGGCAGAATCAGGGAAAATTGAACTGGCAATTTACAATATTAAAGGACAGAAAGTAAAAACATTAATGGATGCTTATTCTTCTAAAGGTCATTTTGAGATAATCTGGCGAGGAGTAGACGATAACAAAAAGAAAGTTGCAAGCGGTCAATATCTTATAAAACTTAAAGTGAATGAAGAAGAAAAGGCTGTGAGCAAGTGTGTCTTGTTGAAATAATATACAAAGGTTATCCTTCTTTCTATGGGATAGTTGCTTGTAACAAAAGCCTCCACATTCAGATTGAGAGAAAAGCAAGAAGAACCACGCCAAAGGCGGGCAAGCGTGGCAGGCTCGAAACATTATACGAAATAGTTTTTTCAGAAAGGATTCTTATTTACAAAAAGTGTTGATTTGTTTTTTAGGAGAAAATTATCTGGAGACTTAAATGGAAATAGAAACAATAGCAGGATTTGATGTAACTGGATTAATTGAAGAAATCCACAATCTGGTTAATAATGCACGCAATAGAATTGCAACTAATATCAATACTGAATTACTTTTAACCTATTGGAATATTGGTAAAACCGTTGTAGAAAAAGAAACAAAATCTAATGTGGACGATCAGACCAGTCGAAAAATAATCTTACATATTTCTAAAATTCTAACAGAGAGAGTTGGTAAAGGTTTTTCAAGAGCTAACTTATTTAATATGCGAAAGTTGTATTTGATTTACCCAAATGTCCAGACGCTGTCTGGACAGCTAAGTTAGTCGAAATATTGCGAATTATTAATAATCTCTGATTCTAATAAAAGGAAGTTTTACGAGAAAGAATGCCAAAATGCAAATTGGTCTGTTCGTGAACTAAAAAGACAAATTGATAGTTCTCTGTTTGAAAGATTATTGTTATTACAAGGTAAGAAGAATAAAGATAAAATCATAGAATTAGCCAAAGAAGGAAATGTAATCAGAGAGCCTGAAGATATAACAAAAGAGCCTTATGTTTTTGAGTTCTTAGGTGTACCAGAAAACAAACCGATTTTAGAGAAAGATTTAGAAAGAAAATTGATTCGGCATATAGAAGATTTCTTACTCGAATTGGGAAAGGGCTTTATGTTTCTCGGTTCGCAACAAAGAGTAACAATAAACAATACTCACTATTTTGTGGATATGGTGTTCTATAATAAAATCCTTAAATCTTACGTATTGATTGAACTGAAAACAAAAAAATTACAGATTGCTGACGGTGGACAAATGAACACATATTTGAACTATTACAAAACCGAAGTAAATGATGAAAACGATAATCCACCAATCGGAATTATCATTTGTGCTGAAAAGGATGAAATAGCAGCAGAATATATTCTTGGAGGATTATCCAACAAAGTTTTTGCTTCAAGATACACTTACATTTTACCAAAAGAAGAACAGTTGATTCATCAAATTGAAGAAATCATCATTAATGAGGATTGATATGAAAAATATTTCATATTTTATAGCTGAAGAAACACGAGGTAAAAGCTATAGATCACACAAATATTGTTTAGATAACTATGAAATTCCAAGTGTAAAATACGATGAAAATCAAAGAATAACAGTAAAAAGAATTGGAGAAACAGCTCCACTCGAAATAACCAAGGACCTATCAGAAGATGCAAAAAGAATTCAAGAACTCTCAAAACCATTATTCAAATATTTTCTTGATGGCTCACGAAAAACATACAAAGTAGATGATATTGCATATAATAAAAGAGTTTATCCAATAATGGCAGGACAAGTTGGAGTCGGTTGTTGTGAACGAAACGAGAAGAAAGAATTAACAAAGAAAATTATCGAACATACAAAAGTAATTGTTCTACCAGATTGTGCTGATAAAGATGGTCGTGGTCTATTCTTTAATAATCTTGTAAAAAAAATAAATGACTTCCAATTATTGAAAAAACTTAATCTTAAATTTGATAAAATATTAAGTTATAATGATAAGGTTTTACAAGAAGGTGAGAAATACGAAAACTTGGGAGTCGCAAAGATTCAAAATGAAATGATGGATAATGAGAAAAAAATTGTAGCTTTATTAACTCAAAAAAACATTCTTAATGAGGATACATATTTAATAAAGGATGGTTCATTAGAATATCAGAAGATGAAAACAGGAGATTATAAAGATTTATCAAAAATCAAGAGCAACTATCGACGAGTTGTTGGTGTTTCAAAATCATTTAATCCAGAAAATCACATTTCAAAAACAACATAATGAACCACTGCAATTGTGGATTCAAGAATTTTGAAAAATTTTCGAGGGATGCCTATAAATACTAATATACCCATCCCCCGAGAAATCAGGAATTATTGATTCGTAACTATCTTTAGAAATAAGTAACTAATCCGTAAAAATAACTGCAGAAATGTGTTGAAAAGAAATGCTCCTATTTTAATA